>CP099828.1:0-142929 GCA_029851285.1 Candidatus Shikimatogenerans bostrichidophilus
TTAAAGTGGCACGCGAGCTGGGTTCAGAACGTCGTGAGACAGTTCGGTCTCTATCTATTGCGAGCGTTAGAAGTTTGAGGTGGTCCCGATTCTAGTACGAGAGGACCGAATTGGACGAGCCTATGGTGCATCAGTTGTACCACCAGGTGCATAGCTGAGTAGCTAAGCTCGTAAAAGAGAAGCACTGAAAGCATATAAAGTGCGAAACTTGCCACAAGATTAAACTTCTTAGGATAGTTGAAGATTACAACTTATATAGGCTATAGGTGTAAGAATAGTAATATTTTTAGCCTAATAGTACTAAAAATCCAATTACCACCTAAAATTAACTTTATAAAGTAATTTAAAATTAAAATTTATATCCTTTTTTTATAAACAAATTATATATATAAAATGGGTTGTTTATAGAGATAATTATCACCTCTATCCATTCCGAACAGAGTAGTTAAAATTATCTGCGCTGATGGTACTAATTATTAAATTGGGAGAGTAAGTACAGCCCATTTTATATTAATTAAATTTCTATAATTTTATTTTTAAATATTTTAATATTTTTTTTTTTAGCGTATTTTTTTATAAAAAAATAATTAATACCAAAAGTAGAATAAATAAAAAAAATTAAATTTTTATCTATATATTTAATTTTATTTTTTTTTAAATATTTAGACATTAAAACTAAATTATGTTTTAAATTATTAAAATAAAAAATTTCTTCTTTTTTAATAATATTTTTAATATTAATTATTTTTTTTTTATCTTTTTTATTAAAAATTGTTTTATAAGTAATTTTAACAAGTTTATATAAAAAAGGTTTTTTATAATTTAAATATTTATAAACATAAATTAAGGATCTTCTTATCAATTTTCTTAATACATATCCATATTTTGTATTATTAGGTAAAATACCATAATAAATAATAATTAAAATAGATCTAATATGATCAGCTACAATTTTAATAACAACGTCATGTTTAACTTTTTTTTTATATTTAATATTAAAAATACTTTCTATTTTTTTTATAATTAATTTAAAAATATCAATATCAAATGTAGATTTTTTTTTTTGTAAAATCATACACAATCTTTCAAAACCCATACCAGTATCAATAAAATTATTAGATAAATAGTTTTTATTTTTATAAATTTTTTTATTTTTAATTAAATATTTAATATTAACAATATTCCACAATTCAATTAATTGATTTTTATTAATTAAATTTTTAATAGGTTTATTTTTTATTTCTTTTTTACTTCTTATGTCTACATATATTTCTGTACAAGGTCCACATAAATCAAAATTATCTATTTTCCAAAAATTTTTTTTTTTACCAAAAAAAAATATTCGTTTTTTATTAATTAATTTTTTCCAACATTTATAAGATAAAGTATCTTTTTTTATTTTATAGTTTTTGTCACCTTTAAAAACTGTAATAAAAATTCTTTTTTTAGAAATTTTATAAATTTTAGTAATTAAAATCCAAGCATATTTAATAGCTTTTTGTATATTATAAGCACCTATAGACCAATTACCTAACATTTCAAACATAGTATGATGATAATTATCTTTTCCTACTTTATTTAAATCACTTATTTTACCACTTATTCTTATGCATTTTTGTATATTTGCTATTTTATTAAATTTTATTTTTTTAGGTTTTAAAAAATAATTTTTAAATTGATTAATACCTGAATTAATAAACATTAAATTACTTTTATCTTTATTAATTATAGATAAAGATTTAAATATTTTATGTTGTTTTTTTTTAAAAAAATTTAAAAAAATTTTTTTTATTTTATTATATTTCATATATATTTATTTTTAATAAAATGAATTATAAACTTATAAATTATATAAAGACAATAAATAAAAATATTAATACATTGTTGTTACATAATTATTTTAATACATATATAAATCCTTATATTTTAGATAAAAAAAGAGAAAATTTAACTCAAATAGATGTTTTTTCGAAATTAATAACGAATAGAATTATTTTTATAGGAACTGAAATTAATAGTTATGTTTCTAATATAATACAATCTCAGTTATTATTTTTGGACTCTGTTAATAATAAAACAATTAAAATATATATTAATTCACCGGGGGGAGATATATATTCAGGTTTAGGGATATATGACACTATGCAATTAATAAAATCAAAGATATCTACTACATGTGTGGGGTTAGCAGCATCTATGGCAGCTATTTTATTATGTTCAGGACAAAAAGGAAAAAGATATTCTTTAAAACATTCAAGGATAATGATACATCAACCAGTAGCTAATAATATACATGGACAAGAATCAGATATAGAAATAAAAGCTAAAGAAATAAAAAAATTAAAAAATGAATTATATAAAATTATTTCATATCATACACAAAAAAAAATAAAAAAAATAAAAAAAGATGCTGATAGAGATTTTTGGATGACTTCTAAAAAAGCTAAAAAATATGGTATGATAGATAAAATATTATAAAAAATGAAAGAAAAAATAAATACACCGAAACAAATAAAAAAAAAATTAGATGAATATATAATAGGTCAAGAAAGAACTAAAAAAATATTATCAGTAGTTGTATATAATCATTATAAAAAAAATAAATTTAATAGTAAAAATAAAAATAATATATATATAGAAAAATCTAATATATTAATTATAGGAAAAACAGGTACAGGTAAAACATTATTTGCGAAAACAATATCAAAAATATTAAATTTACCTTTTGTAATAGTGGATGCTACAGTATTTACAGAAGCAGGATATGTAGGAGAAGATATAGAAAGTATATTAACAAGATTAATACAAGTATCTAATTATAATATAAAATTAGCTGAGAAGGGTATAGTATATATAGATGAATTTGATAAATTATCTAGAAAAAGTAAAAATCCATCTATAACTAGAGATGTATCTGGGGAAGGAGTTCAACAAGGTTTATTAAAATTATTTGAAGATACAATAGTTTATGTTTCCCCATATATTGGTAGAAAACATCCAGAACAAAATATGATACCAATTAATACAAAAAATATTTTATTTATAGTTGGAGGTACATTTGAAGGAATTGAAGAAATAATAAAGAGTAGAATACAAGGAAAAAATAAAATAGGATATAATTATGTATTAAAAAAAAAAGAAAAAAAAAAAGAAATATTAAAAAATATACATATAAAAGATTTACAAGAATATGGTATAATACCAGAAATATTAGGGAGATTACCTATAATAACAAGTTTAGATAATTTAAAAAAAAAAGATTTAAAAAAAATATTAATTAAACCTAAAAATGCTTTATTAAAACAATATGTAGAGTTATTAAAATTAGATAATATTAATATATTGTTTAATAAAAAAGTTTTTAATATAATAGTAGATAAAGCAATTAAATTAGGTATAGGCGCTAGGGGACTTAAAGTTATATGTGAAAAAATATTTAATAAAATAACTTATAATATAAGTAAAAAAAAACCATATAAAATAATAAAATTAAATAAAAAAAAAGTTTTAAAATTATTAAAATAATGAATAAAAAAAAAATTGATAAATTATTAAAAGATATAGAAAAAAAAAATGGTAAAGGTTCTATTATGTTAATGAAGAAAAAAATTAAAACAAATATTGAAGTATTTAAAACAGGCTCTTTAAGTTTAGATTTAGCATTAGGTATTTTAGGATATCCTAGAGGGAGAATAATAGAAATATTTGGTCCAGAATCTTCAGGTAAAACTACTTTAGCTTTGCATGCTATATATAAAGTACAGAAGCAAGACGGTATGTGTGTATTTATTGATGCAGAACATGCATTCGATCTTAATTATGCAAAAAATTTAAAAATAGATTTAAATAAACTTATAATATCACAACCAGATTATGGGGAGCAAGCTTTAAAAATAGTTGAAATGTTAATTAAATCTAAAAAAATAGATTTAATAGTTATAGACTCTGTTGCGGCTTTAGTACCAAAAAGTGAATTAGAAGGTGATATTGGTGGTAATAAAATAGGTTTACATGCTAGATTGATGTCTCAAGCATTAAGAAAATTAATAGGTATAATAAATAAAACTAAAACTACTATTTTGTTTATTAATCAAATAAGAGAAAAAATAGGTGTTTTTTTTGGCAACACTGAAATAACAACAGGAGGAAATGCTTTAAAATTTTATTCATCTATAAGATTAGATATCAGAAAAAAAGGTTATATAAAAGATAAAAATAATAATATAATAGGTAATAATATAAGAGTTAAAGTAGTAAAAAATAAATTATATCCTCCATTTAAAATAGCAGAATTTGATATTTTATATGGTGCAGGAATTTGTAAATATAGAGAAATTATTAATATGGGTATAAAAAATAAAATAATTAAAAAAAATGGAGCTTGGTTTAAAATAAATAATATAAATATAGTAAAAGGGACAAATAATTTTATTAATTTATTAAAAAAAAAAAAAAAAATTTATTTTAAATTAAAAAAAGATATAATAGAAAAAGAAAATTAAAAAAAAAATTGTCTTAGAATTTCGTATACTATAATAGATACAGATACACTAACATTTAACGAATTTATACGTCCAAACATAGGTATATTTATAAATTTATTAATATATTTATACCATATTTTAGATATACCGTTATGTTCATTACCAAAAATAATACCAAATTTTTTTTTATTAAAATTAATTTTATATAAATAAGTACTTTTTTTTTTATTTATAGATGTACCAAATAAATAAATTTTTTTTTTTTTTATTATTTTTAATATTTTTTTAAAAGATAAAATAAAAATAGGGTAAATAAAAACACATCCAAGACTAGCTCTAATTATATTTGGATTGTATAAATCTTTATAGTTAACAATAATTATACAGTCTATTATTTTAACTGATTCTAAAGATCTTATAATAGATCCTAAATTACCAGGTTTTTCTATATTTTCTAATATTAAAAATTTATTATATTTTTCTTTTAAAAAAATTTTTTTTTTAATTTTAAAAATACCTATAATACCTTGATTATTTTTTCTATATGCAATTTTATTATATATAAATTTAGATACATAAATAATAAATTTTTTAAATTTTAAAAATTTTTTTTTATCACCTTTAAATATATTTTTAGATATTATAAGGTTATTTAAAATAAATTTACTTTTAAGGGCCATGTGAACTTCATTAAAACCTTCTACTATTATTTTTTTTTTTTTATATCTTTCTTTTTTAGAAAATTTTAATTTTAATATTTCTTTTATATTTAACATATTTTTAAAAAAAAATGGATATTAATAAACAAATTAATAATAAAATAAAATATAAAAATAACTTAATATTAAAAATAAATTAAATGTTAATAAAATTATTCTGTATAAATATTTATAATTTTTTAATTCTTTAATTATAAAAAAAATAATAATAATATATAAAATAAGCATAATATTGATGTTTATAATAAAATATATTATTTTTTATAAGAAAAAAAATATTTTTTTAAACTAGGTAATTGATTAATAAAAGTAAAATTATTTTTATATTTATAAAAAATAATATTATTTATTTTATTAGTTAAAAAAAAATATTTAGTTTTAATTAAATTACCATATATTAATAATTGTTTTATGTTTTTTTTATTAATTTTTTTTTTAGGAGATTTACATTCAATTATTATATAAGGTTTATTTTTTGATAATACAATTATATCTATTCTAAATTTTTTTTTTTTTATTTTAATACTTTTTTCTATTAATATATTTTTCAAATTATATTTTTTTTTAAATATTAAAAATAAAATAATTTTTTGTCTTAATAATTCTTCATAAGAAAAATTATAAAATTTTTTTCTTTTTATACAAAAAATTTTTTTCATAAAAAAAATTAATTATATATAGGCAATATTTTATTAATATTTTTAATAAATTTTTTTTTTTTATATAATTTATAAGAAATATTTATTATATATTTTAGATAATAATTAATATAATTATATAAATATAAAATTTTTTTATTTTTTTTTTTAATTTTAATATTTTTTTTTTTATAAAATTTTTTTTTTTTTACATCAAAAATAATTATATATTTAATTTTTTTTTTATAAGAAAAGATAAAAAAATATAATTTATGATATTTTTTTATTTTTTTTTTATTTTTATAAATATAAATAAGAAAAGAATTAATTTTAATTAAAGGTATATTTAATGCTAAGCAAAAACCTTTAGCAGATGATATTATATTACGTATTTTAGTGTAAGATATACAAGGGCCTAAATTAACACATATAGCATTTAATTTATTTAAATTGAATTTTTTTTTTTTTATAATTTTTAAAAGATTATAATGAATAGAATATTTATTTTTTTTTATATTAATAAATATTTTATTATTAAAAGTAATATTAGATAAAATATATTTTTTTTTTTCATAAATATTTAATATATATACCATAATTTTAAATATTATTTATAAAAAGAAAATGTTTTTTTTATTAAAAAAAATTAAAAAAATATTAAAAAAAAAAAATAAAAAATATAATATTTTTTATACAAAAAATAAAAAATATGGTGATATAACAATAATTATATTTACTAATAAAAAAAAAAAAAAAGAAATAATAAAAAAAATAAAATTAAAATTAAAAAAATATATATATAAAATAATAAATTTAAATAATAATTATATAAATATTTATTTAAATAATTTTTTTTTTATTAAATTAACAAAATATTTATACAAAATAAATTTAAAAAAAATATTATATAAAAAAAAAAGAAAAGAAAAAAAAATATTGGTAGAATATTCTTCTCCAAATACTAATAAACCGTTACATATAGGTCATTTAAGAAATATATTAATAGGTGATACATTAAGTAATTTTTTAAAGAGAATAGGTTATAAAGTAAAAACTACACAGATAATAAATGATAGAGGTATACATATATGTAAAACTATTTTAATTTGGAAATTATTAAAAAAAAAACCAAAAAAAATTAAAATAAAAGGCGATCATTTTGTAGGTAAATTATATTATAAATTTGAAGAATATTTAAATAAAGAAAAAAGAAAAAATAATGAATCAAAAATATTAAAATTAGTTAATAAAGAATTAATAAAATGGGAAAAAGGGGAAAAAAAAACTTTAAAAATTTGGTTATTTTTAAGAGAATTAGTAATTAATGGTATAAATAATACATATAATAAATTAAATATTAAATTTGATGATGTTTTATATGAGAGTAAAATTTATTTATTAGGAAAAAAAATAATAAAATATGGATTAAAAAAAAAAATATTTTATAAAGATAAAAAAGGTTTAATAGTTTTTAAATATAAAAAAAAAAAAATAGCCTTATTAAGGGGGAACAAGACATCTTTATATATAACTCAAGATTTAGGTACGTTTTTTTATAGATTAAATAAATATAAGAAATATAATAAATTTATATATGTAGTAGGTATAGAACAAAAAAATTATTTTAATATTTTGTTTAGAATAATTGATATTTTAAAAAATAAAAAAATAGAAAAAATTCATTTATCTTATAATACAGTTAATATATTGGGTAAAAAAATAAAATCAAGAATAAAATATAAAAAAAAAATAATATTTATAGATGATTTTTTAAAAAAAATAAATAAAATTATAAAAAAAAAATTTAAATTTAATATAAGTGAAATATCTTTAGGAGCTATAAAATATTATTTTTTAAAAAAAAATCCAAATAAAGTAATAAATTTTAAATTTAAAGAAGCATTAAATTTGCAAGGTAATAGTGGTATTTATATACAATATACTTTTGTTAGATTATATTCTATTTTATTTAAACAAAAAATAAAAAAAATAAAAAAAGAAAAAGAATATATAAATATTTTAAAAGAAAATGAAATAGAATTGTTAAGTTTTATATTAGATTATCCAATTATAGTTAATAGAATATTATATAATTATGATATTTCAATATTGATAAAATATATATATATATTATCAAAAAAAATAAATAATTTTTATGAAAATAATATTATTTTAAAAAATAAAAATAAAAAGAAAAAAAATATAAGATTAATTTTATGTAAAATATTTATTAAAATATTATATTATAATATGAAAATATTGGGCATACCTATAATAAAAAAAATATGAATGATATAGAAAAAAAAATTAATTTAGAATTTAATAAATCAATAAATTATTTTAAAAAATATTTATTAAATATACATTATGGTAAAGTTAGTACATCTATGTTAAAAGATATATATATAAAAATAAACAATAAAAATTATAATATATATAGTTTAGCTAATATAAATATTATAGATAAAATAACATTAGAAATTATTCCTTATGATATAGAAAATAAAAAAATATTAAGAAAAAAAATTAATTTAGTATCTAATAATTTAGGAACTACAGTAATTGAAAATAAAAGAGGTTTTATTTTAAAAATAAGTTCTTTAACAGAGGAAAGAAGAAAAGAATTAATAAATAAAATTAAAAAAGAATTGGAGAATATAAAGAATACATTAAGAATAATAAGAAATAAATTTATTAATAATTTAAAAAAAGAAAAAAAAAAATCTATAGATTATATAGAAGAAATAAAAGAAAAAATAAATAATTTATATAAAGAAAAAATAATAGAATTAAATAATTTATTTAATGAAAAAAAAAAAGAAGTTTTAAATTAAAAGAAATGTATAATATAAAATATATATTAAAAAAAAAAAAGGAAAAAAAATATATAATAAAAGGTTGGGTTAAATATTTTAGAAATAATATTTTTTTAGATATAAATGATGGGTCAACTAATAAAAATTTACAAGTTATTTTAAAAAAAAAAAAATTTAATAAAATAAAAAAAAAAATTATAATAGGAATACCTATAAAAATATATGGCAAATTAATTAAAATAAAAGATAAATATGAAATTTTACCAGATAAAATTAAAATTTTAGGTAAAATAAATAAATTTTTTTTTAATAATAGTATATTACAGAATAAATATCATACATTATCTAAATTAAGAAAACAATATCATTTAAGATTTAGGACTAATATATTTTCTGCTATAATGAGAATAAGACATACTATGTCTTTAGAAATACATAATTTTTTTAATAAAAAAAATTATTATTATATACATACTCCTATAATAACAAATAATAATGTAGAAGGTGGTAGTGAAGTTTTTGAATTAAAAAATAAAAATAAAATATTTAAGGATAAAGTTTATTTAACAGTTTCAGGACAATTAGAGGCAGAAAGCGCTATATTAGGATTGAAAAAAGTTTATACTTTTGGTCCGGTATTTAGATCTGAAAATTCAAATACTAATAAACATTTATCTGAATTTTGGATGGTAGAACCAGAGATAATGTTTTATAAATTAAAAGATATAATGAAATTATCAGTTAATATAATTAAATATTTAATAAAAAAAATATTAAATAAAAATAAAGATGATTTAAATTATTTAGAAGAATATCATAATAAAAATAAAAATAAGATAGGAATAAATTTAAAAAAAAAATTAAATTATATAATAAAAAAAAAATTTTTAAAGATAAGTTATAGTAAATTAATTAAATTATTAATTAGAGTAAAAAAAAAAATTATAAAATGGGGAGATGATATAAAAAAAGAACATGAAAAAATAATTTTTAAAAAAATATTTACTAAAAATTTACCATTAATTGTGTATAATTATCCAAAAAAAATTAAACCATTTTATATGAAAATAAATAAAGATAATTTAACTGTTAAATCTATAGATGTTTTATTACCGAATGTAGGTGAGATTATAGGTGGGTCAGAAAGAGAAAATACTTATGATAAATTAAAAATTAATATAAAAAAAAAAAAAATAAAAGAAAAAAAAATACTTTGGTATTTAAATTTAAGAAATATAGGAGAAATAAATCATAGTGGTTTTGGGTTAGGATTTGATAGATTAGTACAATTTATAACAGGTATGAAAAATATAAGAGATATTATACCTTATCCAATATATCCTGGAAAATATTAAATAATAATGATATATTTAGATAACGCTTCTAATACTATAATGAGAAAAGAAATTAAAAAAATATATAAAGAAGTTATAGATAATAAATTTTTATCAAATAGTTCATCTTTTCATAAATTAGGTAGAAAAAGTAGGGTATATATAGAAAAGGCAAGGGAAATAATTTCAAAAGTTTTAAATTGTGATCCAAGTGAAATTGTTTTTACATCAGGAGGGACAGAAGGAAATAATATAATAATAAAAGGAATAGTTCATTATTATAATATAAAATATATTATAAGTAATAAATTAGAACATGTATCTGTTTTAAATACTATAAAATTTTTTAAAAAAAAAGTAAAAATTTTTTTTATTGAAAATGATAAATATGGTAATATTAATTTAAAACAATTAGAGAAAATTTTAAAAAAAATAAATAATAGAAATAATTTAAATTATAAAACTTTAGTAACTATAATGTCTATAAATAATGAAATTGGTAAAATAAATAATATAAAAAAAATAGGTAATTTATGCATAAAATATAAAAGTTTATTTCATTCAGATTTTGTTCAATTAATAGGACATTATAAAGTAAATATAAAAAAAATAAATTGTAATTATTTTACAGCTAGTGCTCATAAATTTTATGGACCTTTAGGAGTAGGATTTATATATATAAAGAAAGGTTATTTTTTAAAAAAAATAATTTTAGGAGGTAATCAAGAAAGAGGAATAAGATCTGGAACAGAAAATTTATATGGTATCATATGTATGGCTAAATCTTTAGAATTAAGTAATAAAAATTATGAAAAAGAAAAAAAATATATAATAAAAATAAAAAAATATTGTATTAATTTATTAAAAAAAAATATAAATAATTTAGAATTTAATGGAGAATCTAATAAATTAAAAAAATCTATTTATACTATATTAAATATAAGATTACCTAAAGATGATTTGTTGCATATTAAATTAGATTTAAAAAATATAGCGATATCTAAAGGAAGTTCATGTTATAATTATGAAGTTTCTCATGTAATAAAAAATATAATAAATAAAAAAAAAAGAAAAAAAACAACTTCTATAAGAATATCTTTTAGTATATTTAATAAAAAAAGCGATATAGAAATTTTTATATATGAATTAAAAAGATTAACTTTAAATAACCAATTAATTAAATTAAATGATTAAAAATTTTTATATAATTAATTATGGATGTCAAATGAATTTATATGATAATGAAATAGTAAGTACAATATTAATTAATAATAAATTAAACTATGTTGATAATATTTTAAAATCAGATTTAATATTAATTAATACATGTTCTATAAGAGAAAAACCTGAATTTACAGTATATAATAAATTACTTTATTTAAATAGTTTAAAGAAAAAAAGTAAAAAAAAATTTTATATAGGTATAATAGGATGTATGGCTAAAAGATTAAATTTAAATTTATTTAAAAATTTAATAGATTTTGTTTTAGGTCCAGATAATTATAGAGAATTAACAAATATAATAAAATCTTTAAAAGATAATAGATTTTATTCTAATATTTTATTGTCTAATGAAGAAACGTATTCAGATATTTTTCCAACAAAAATTTATAATAATAAAGTAGCAGCTTTTGTAACTATATCTAGAGGTTGTGATAATATGTGTACATTTTGTGTTGTTCCTTTTACTAGAGGTAGAGAAAGATGTAAAAGTCCTAAAAGTATTATAAATGAATGTAAAAAATTATTAAATTTAGGATATAAAGATATAACATTGCTAGGACAAAATGTAGATTCATATTTATGGTCTAAAAAAACTCATATAAAAAAAAATATAAATAAGAAAGGGAAAAATATTGTTAATTTTTCTAAATTATTAGAAATAATAGCAAAAAAATTAAAAAAAACAAGAATAAGATTTTGTACATCTAATCCACATGATATGTCAATAGAGGTAATAAAAACTATAAAAAAAAATGAAAATATATGTAAATATATACATTTACCTGTACAATCAGGTAGCAATAGAATATTAAAATTAATGAATAGAAAATATACAAGATTAGAATATATAAAATTAGTAGAGAAAATAAGAAATATAATACCAGATTGTTCATTATCTTATGATATAATAACAGGTTTTTGTACAGAAACAAATAAAGATCATATAGACACATTAAATTTAATGAAATATATACAATATGATTTTGGGTATATGTTTTGTTATTCACATAGAAAAGGTACTTATGCATATAATAAAATGAAAGATGATGTACCAAATTATTTAAAAAAAGAAAGATTAAAAGAAATAATAAATTTACAAAGAAAACATTCTTATATAAGTTTAAAAAAAAAAAAAAACACAATACAAGAAGTTTTAATAGAAGGAATTTCTAAAAAAGATAAAAATTATTGGTATGGTAGAACTAATCAAAATGATGTAGTAGTTTTTGAAAAAAGAAAAGAAAATTTGGGAGATTTTGTTTATGTAAAAATTAAAAGTAATACTTCAGCAACATTAATAGGGAATATATATAAAAGGAAATAATTTTTATTTAATAAAATTAAAATATATATTTTTTTTTAAAAAAAAAAAAATGGAAAAAGTAAAACCATTAAATGATCGTGTAATAATTAAACCATTACCTGTTGAAGATAAAACAAGTACAGGGATAATTATACCTGAAACAGCAAAAAAGAAATCAGAAAAAGGAATAGTTTTTGCAGTAGGTCCGGGGAAAAAAAATTATAAAATGACAGTAAAAAAGGGAGATAAAGTTTTATATGGAAAATATTCGGGTACAGATTTAAAAATAAATAAAAAAAAATATATAATAATGCATGAAAGTGATATATATGCAATAATTAATTAAAATTTAAATTTATGGCAAAAAAAATAACTTTTAATATAGATGCTAGAGATAAATTAAAAAGAGGTGTTGATGCTTTAGCTAATGCAGTTAAAGTTACTTTAGGTCCTAAAGGTAGAAATGTAGTTTTACAAAAATCTTTTGGGGGGCCTCATATAACAAAAGATGGGGTAACAGTAGCAAAAGAAATAGAATTAAATGATCCAATAGAAAATTTAGGGGCACAAATAGTAAAAGAAGTAGCTTCAAAAACAAATGATATAGCGGGAGATGGGACTACTACAGCAACATTATTAGCTCAAATTATAATAAAAGAAGGGTTGAAAAATGTAGCTGCAGGTGCTAACCCGATAGATTTAAAAAGGGGGATAGATAAAGCTGTTAAATATATAGTAAAAAATTTAAGAGAGCAATCAAAAAAAGTAGGGACAAACAATGAAGAAATTAAGCAAGTAGCTACTATATCAGCTAATAACGATGAAGAGATAGGTAAGTTAATAGCAGAAGCTTTTAAAAGAGTAGGGAAAAATGGAATTATAACAGTAGAAGAAGCGAAAGGGTTAGAAACAACTATAAAAGTAGTAGAGGGTATGCAATTTGATAGAGGATATCAATCTCCTTATTTTGTAACAAATACTGAAAAAATGATAGCAGAATTAGATAATCCATTAATATTATTATGTGATAAAAAAATTTCTGCTATGAAAGAGATTATACATGTTTTAGAAATTATAGCAAAACATGGTAAATCTTTATTAATAATTTCAGAAGAAATAGACGGAGAAGCATTAGCAACATTAATAGTAAATAAAATAAGAGGTACTTTAAATGTAGTAGCGGTAAAATCTCCTGGTTTTGGAGATAGAAAAAAATTAATACTTGAAGATATAGCTGTTTTAACAGGAGGTAATGTAATATCTGAAGAGAGAGGATATAAATTAAATAAAATAAATATAGATGATTTAGGGAAATGTGAAAAAGTAACTGTTGATAAAGATAATACTATAATAGTAAATGGATATGGTAATAAAAATGAAATTAAAAATAGAATAAAAGAATTAAAAAAACAAATAAAAAAAAGTACATCTGAATATGAAAAAGAAAAATTACAAGAGCGTTTAGCAAAATTAGCAGGAGGTATAGCTGTTTTATATGTAGGTGCAGCAACAGAAGTAGAAATGAAAGAAAAAAAAGACAGGGTAGAAGATGCTTTAAACGCAACTAGAGCAGCGATAGAAGAAGGTATAGTAGCAGGAGGTGGGGTAGCTTTAATAAGAGCAATTAGCGTTTTAGATAAAATAGAAGGAAAAAATCAAGAAGAAAAAACTAGTTTTTTAATAATGAAAAAGGCTTTACAAGAACCATTAAAACAAATAGTAGAAAATTCTGGAAAAGAAGGATCTATAGTAGTTTATAAAATATATGAAAATGAAAAAGATTTTGGATATGATGCTAAAATAGGAAAATATAGAAAAATGTTGTCAGCTGGAATAATAGATCCAACAAAAGTTACACGGGTAGCGTTAGAGAATGCGGCTTCTGTAGCAGGTATGTTGTTAACAACAGAATGTGTAATAACAGATAATAAAAAAGAAGAAAAGGTAAATATTCCTAATAATGATGTAGATGAGGAAAATATAATATAAATAAAAAAAATATAATGTTAAATATATATTTAACATTATATTTTATTTTTTACTTAAATAGGTAATAGAAAATTTTTTAATTTTATTAATAATATTTAAAATACCTATATATCTATTAATAGATAATAATTTATTTAATTGGAATTTTTTAATTAATTTAGATTGTATATCAATTTTTAATATTTTATTTGCTTTTTTTTTATTATATATTTTTATAATTATAAATAATATACCATTTATAATTAAAGAATCAGAAAAAGCTTTTAAATAAAATTTTTTTTTTTTAAAATAAAAAAATAACCAAACATTTGTTTGACAATCTTTAAATAAAAATTTATTTATTTTATATTTTTTAGGGTATTTTGGTATTTTTTTACCTAATTTAATTAAATAATTATATATGTTTTTATTTAACATGTTAAAATTATATGAAAAATATAAGGAATTTTTGTATTATAGCTCATATAGATCATGGAAAAAGTACTTTAGCCAGTCAATTATTAAAATATACTAAAAATAATTTTAAAAAAAGAATATTAGATAATATGGATTTAGAAATAGAAAAAGGTATAACTATTAAAAATCATATTATACAATTAAATTATATATATAATAAAAGAAAATATTTATTAAATTTAATAGATACTCCTGGTCATGCTGATTTTACATATGAAGTATACAAATCAATTTTAGCATGTGAAGGAGCTATATTATTAATAGATATATCAAAAAATATACAAGCACAAACTATACATAATTTAAGATATGCATTAAAAAAAAAAATAAAAATAATACCTGTATTAAATAAAATAGATTTAAAAATAAATTATGAAAACGTAATAAATGATGTAAAAAAATTAATAAATTGTAAAGAAAAAGATATTTTATTAATAAGTGCAAAAAAAGGATATGGTATAAAAAGATTAATTATAAATATTATAAAAAAAATACCTTATCCAAAAGGAAATAAAAATGCGCCTTTACAAGCTTATATAATAGACTCTTATTATGATAAATATAAGGGTATATATATTTATATAAGAATTTTTAATGGACAAATAAAAAAAAAAAATAAATTAAAATTATTATCTAATAATAAAAAAATAATAGTAAATAATTTAGGAAAATTTAATAATAATAATAAAAAAAAAATAACTAAAATAAGTGCTGGAGACGTAGGATATTTATTATATAAAACTAAAAAAATAGAAGATATAATAATAGGAGATACTATAATTAATATAAATGATAATACAACTAAATCATTATATAAAATAAAAAAAATAAAACCTAATATATTTATAAGTTTATATCCAACTAATAATAAAGATTATAATAATTTAAAAAAAGCATTAATTAAATTAAAATTAAACGATTATTCTTTTAATTTTTTTAAAGAATCTTCTAAAACATTGGGTTTTGGGTTTAGATGTGGTTTTTTAGGTATTTTACATTTTGAAATAATAAAAGAAAGAATTAATAGAGAATATAAAATAAATATAATAATAAGTATACCTCATGTAACATATAAAATTTTTTTAAAAAATAAAAAAGTAATAAAAATAAATAATCCTATAGATTATCCTAATAAAAATGAAATTGTTTATATAAAAGAACCTTTAGCTAAAGTTACAATAATAAGTTATAATGAATACATAGGTAAAATAATAACTTATTGTATAAAAAAAAGAGGAGTTTTAATTAATCAAAAATATACAAAACTAAATAAAGTAAAATTAATTTTTAATATACCTTACAATGAATTCATAAATAATTTTAATAATAAAATAAAAGTTTTAACTAAAGGATTTAATTTAATTAATTATAATTTAATAGGATATAAAAAATCAAATATAGTTAAAGTTGATATATATATAAATAAATTTTTTATTGATGGATTTTCTTTTTTAACACATGAAAAATTCGCATATATTAAAGCAAAAAAAATATGTAATAAATTAAAAAAATTAATACCAAAAAAACAATTTGAAATACCAATACAAGCATCTATAAATAATAAAATAATTGTTAGAGAAAATATAAAATCGTTTAGAAAAGATGTAACATCTAAATGTTATGGTGGGGATATTTCTAGAAAAATGAAATTATTAAATAAACAAAAAATAGGTAAAAAAAAAATGAAAAAGATAGGTAACATAGAGTTACCTGAATCATTATTTTTATCATTAATTAATATAGATTATTAATTTATTTTTGAATAATAAAAAAAATAAATATATTATTTTTTAAGGAGAGTTGCCGGAGTGGTTAAACGGACCAGTTTGCTAAACTGCAGCATTTTTAATGCTACATGGGTTCAAATCCCATACTCTCCGTCCACCCTCGGCGGGGTGTAGCGTAGTCCGGCTTATCGCGCCTGGTTTGGGACCAGGAGGTCACAAGTTCAAATCTTGTCACCCCGATAAAAGGTCACGTAGCTCAGATGGATAGAGCAACTGCCTTCTAAGCAGTCGGTCACAGGTTCGAATCCTGTCGTGATCATTTTATAGAATGAAAATAAATAAAAAAGCTTTTTTTGAATATAATTTAATTGAAAAATATAAAGCTGGTATAGTTTTATTTGGTAAAGAAGTTAAATATATAAGACATAATAAATTTAATATATATAATTCTTTTTGTAAAATTATTAATCAAAATATTTATTTAATTAATTTTAAAATTAATAAATTAAAAAGAAGAAATATAAAATTGTTATTAAAAAAAAAGGAAATTATTAAAATTTATCAAAAAATAAAAAATACAAATTATACAATTATTCCAATTAAAATTTTTTTTTCTAGAAGTGGTTTTGCTAAAATAAATATATATATATCAAGTAAAAAAAAAAAAAATGAAAAAATAAAAATAAGTAAAAAGAAAGAAAAACAAATAAATGAAAAAAGATTAAAAAAATATTACTTATAGTTTAAATATCAAACTATAAGTAATATTTATATTTTTATTTTTTTAATTGTATTTCTAATGATTTTTTATGTATTTCTTCAAATATAAATTGTATAAAGTGTTCATCTAAATTTAAATCTTTACATATTTTTTTATAAATTTTCTTTAATTCTAACATTCTTTCTTTTTGTAATATTTCTATATTATGTTTATTTTTTATTTCACCTATATTTTTAGAACTTATAAATCTATTATTTAATAAATAAATAATATTTTCATCTATTTCTATAATATTATCTCTATATAAATTTAATTCTTTTTTATAGTTTTTTACTATTTTATTTTTTTTAAATATTTTATCTAAAATTTTTGTTAAATTTTTAGGTGTTATTTGTTGAAAAGAATCACTTAAAGCTTTTTCTGGGTTATAATGAGATTCAATCATTAATCCATCGTAGCCATAATTAATTGCTTTTTTAGATAAATCATAGATATATTCGCTATTACCTGAAATATGAGAAGGATCACATAATATTGGAATATTAGAATATTTTTGTTTAAAATTATAAACATCTAGCCAACACGGTTGATTTCTATATTTTTTACTTTTATAAATAGAAAATCCTCTATGTATTAAGCCTATGTTATAAATTTTATTTTTAATTAATCTTTCTACAGCACCCAACCATAAATCAAAATCTAAATTTAAAGGATTTTTTATTAATATAATTTTATCAGTTTTTTTTAATGTATCAGAAATTTCTTGAACAGTAAAAGGATTTGAAGTACTTCTAGCACCTATCCATAATATATCTATATCATATTTTATTGCTAATCTAGCCTGTTTTTTATTTGCTATTTCTGTAGCTAATAAAAATTTATATTTTTTTTTTACTTTTTTCATCCATTTTAACCCTACTTCTCCTATACCTTCAAACATCCCTGGCTTAGTTCTAGGTTTCCAAATACCAGATCTAAAAACTTCTATATAATTAGAATTTAAATTTTTAGCTGTTTTTAAAACTTGTTTTTCTGTCTCTGCACTACATGGTCCAGATATTATTAATGGATAAGAAAATTTATTTATCCAATTTTTATTAATTTTATTTAAGATTACCATAATATTAATTCTTTATAATATATATATAATATTATTTATTATTTTAATAATCTATAATTAATTTACCTTTTAAATGATCATATTCATGTTGAAAAATAATAGACAATATATTAGTTAATTTTTCTTTTTTTTTTATCCATTTTTTATTATAATAAGTAACTAATATATTTTTATGTCTTTTAATTTTTCTAATTACATTAGGTATACTTAAACATCCTTCTTTAAAATATACAGTTTCTTTACTTTTTTTTATAATTTTAGGATTAATTATAGTTTTTTTTTCATCATGATATCCTATAATAAATAAATTTATATTTTGACCTATTTGTATAGCAGATAATCCTACACCTAAATTATAAAACATAGTATCATACATATTATTAATTAGATTATCTAAATTAATATTTTTTTTTATTTTTATACTTTTTTTTCTTAAATAAGGATTATTATATAATAAAATTGGTAATATCATTTTATTTATATTTATTTAAATAATTTTGTAAAATTAATATAGAAGTTAGTATTATTTTTTTTTTTTTTGTTTTTGTTTTTTTTTGAGAATATAAATTATCAATTAAGTTATTAGCTAAATTATTAAAATGTTTTATTTTAATTAATTTAATTTTTAAATAAGGGAATTTTTTTAAAATTAAATTTTTTAAAAAAATAATTTTAATCATTTTTTTTTGTTGTTTTTTGTAACTTAAAAAAATTAAATTAATATTGTATTTTATTATATTTTTTTTTAAAATTAATAAAATATTTTTAATTTTAAAAAACAAATATTTAAAAATTATATTTTTGTAATTAATTGAAAAAGCGCAAAATTTATTACTACAATAAATTAATAATATTTTTTTATTTATCATAAATAAATTTAATATGTATATTAAAAATAATAATTTAAAAATTAACAAAATTTTAAAAATAATTTCTGATTTAAGTAATAAATTAAAATATAAAACTTATTTAATTGGGGGTTTTGTTAGAAATTTATTTTTAAAACGTAAAAGTTATGATATAGATATTGTAACTACAGGTAATAGTATAAAATTAGCTAAAATATTTATAAAAAAAATAAAAACTAAAAAAATATTTATTTTTAAAAGATTTAAAACTGTTATAGTTAAATATAAAAAATATTCCTTTGAATTTGTAAGTACTAGAAAAGAATATTATAATTTATATAATAATAAACCTAAAATAAAATTATTAAATTCTATAAAAGAAGATCAAAATAGAAGAGATTTTACTATTAATTCTATAGCTATTAGTTTAAATAAAAAAGATTATGGTAAAATAATAGACAAATTTAATGGTATAAAAGATATAAAAAAAAAATATATAAAAACTCCAAGAAATCCTGATAAAACATTATACGAAGATCCTTTGAGAATGATAAGAGCTATTAGATTTTCATCAGAATTTTGTTTTAAAATAGATAAAAATTTAAAAAAATCTATAATAAAAAATAGAGACAGAATAAGAATAATTTCTATAGAAAGAATAATACAAGAATTTAATAAAATACTTTTATCTAAAAAACCATCTATAGGATTGAAATTAATGAATAAATTTGGTTTTTTATATATTATTTTGCCAGAATTTGTTGATTTAAAAAATCAAGAAGAAAAAAATGGATTTTCTTATAAAAATAATTTTATTCATACATTAAAAGTATTAGATAAAATATCAAAATATAGTAATAATTTATGGTTAAGATGGGCAACTTTATTACATGACATAGGGAAACCAATATCTAAACATTATACAAAAAAAAAAGGATGGTGTTTTTATTATCATGAAATAATAGGTTCTAATATGGTACCTAAAATATTTTATAGACTTAAATTACCTATGAAAAATAATATGAAATATGTACAAAAAATAATTAAATATAGTAATAAACCAACTATTTTATCTCAATTTAATGTAAAAAATAAAACTATATTAAAATTTATATATAAAATAAAAATAAAATATATAAAGAATCTTTTATTATTAAGTTATTGTGATATTACTACAAAAAATAAATTTTTAAAAAAAGAAAAAATAAAAAAAATTAATAAATTATATAAAAAAATAAAATATTTAATTAAAAAAAAAATATATATAAAAAAAATCCCAATAAATGGATATGATATAATGAATTATTTTAAAACTAATTCTTCACCAAAAATTGGGAAAATAAAAAAAGAAATCTTAAATAAAATTAAAAATAATAAAGTTAAAAATAATTATAAGGATATATTTAAATTAATGATAAAAATAGGAAAAAAATATTTTAAAAATGATTAATAATAAATATATAGAGAAATTTAAAAATTTTTTTTTAAAAAAAAAACCTAAAAATTTTTTTTTATATAATTTAAATAAAAAAAAAAAAATATTAATTTATAATAATAAGCCTTTTATTTTTTATAAAAAAAAAATAATAAATAAAATTTTTAATAAATTATTATTTAAAGTTTTAAAATATAAATTTCAAATTTTATTAATTCCTATAAAAATAAATATACCATATTTTATTTCTAATAAAAAAATAAAATTAATTTTATCAAAAATAAAAAAAAGTTCTTTTTTTAATATAAAAATTATATATAGAACAATTTATATTAAGACTATACCTATATTTTTTAATTTTTATACTATTAATGATTTTTTTAATAAAATATTTGTTAATTTAAAAAACCAAAAAAATATAAAAATAAAAAAAATAGTATCATTATTTTTTTTAAATAAAATTATAAAAAAATATAATATAATTAATATAAATAACATAAGAGTATTGTTTTTTATTTATTTTAAAAGTTCTATTTAAAAGGAATATAACAAATAATTTTATTATTATAAATTTTTTTATTAATTATAAAAATTTTATAATTATTATTAAAATTTTTATTATATCCTGTTAAATATATAATACCATTGTTAATATAATGTGTAGATTTTTTTTTAATATTTTTTTTTAATAAATTATTTATATTATTTATATTAGTTAAATATCTAGCAACTATAAAATCAAATTTTTTATAATAATTTTCTATTCTTTTATTTATTATTTTTATATTTTTTATTTTTAAATATTTAATTATTTTTTTTATTATTTTAATTTTTTTTTTTTTAGAATCTATTAAATAAAAATAAGCATTAGGAAATATAATAGCTAAAGGTATTCCTGGGAATCCTCCACCAGTACCAGCATCCATAATTTCACTATTAGGTAAAAATTTAATTATTTTTATAATTGATAAAGAATGTTCTATATGATTTTTATAAAAATTTTTTAAACTTTTTTTTGATATTAAATTAATTTTATTATTATAATATTGATGTATTTTTTTTAATTTTTTAAATTTATAAAAATGAATTTTATTTAATTTTAAAAAAAAATTATTAATCATAAATATAGGGTGTAAGACTGGATTTGAACCAGCACCTTTCAGACCCACAATCTGAAGCTCTACCAAATTAAGCTACATACACCATATAAATAATATAATTAAATTTATAAAAAAAAAAAATGTATAGAACAAACAACTGTGGAGAATTAAGATTAAAAGATATAAATAAAAATGTTATTTTATCAGGTTGGATAAATAAAATAAGGAAAATGAAATTATATACTTTTATAGATATTAGAGATTATTATGGGATAACTCAACTTATAATATATAAAAAAATAAATATTAAAATAAAAAATGAATATTTAATAAAAATAAAAGGTAAAGTAATAAAAAGAAAAAAATATAATAATAAAATAAAAACAGGAAAAATTGAAATATTAGTAAAAAAAATAAAAATCCTTAATAAATCTAAAAAATTACCTTTTTATATAGGAGAAAAAAAAATAAATAATAATTTATTTAAATATAGATATTTATATTTAAGACATTCAAAAATAAAAGAAAATTTAATTTTTAAATTTAAAATAATAAATTTAATTAGAAAATTTTTTATTAAAAAAGGTTTTATAGAATTAGAAACACCTTTTTTAGTTAAGTCATCCTCTGAAGGAGCTAGAGATTTTATTATACCTTATAGAAAAAAAAAGGGGTTATTTTATTCTTTACCTCAATCACCACAAATTTTTAAACAATTATTTATGATAGGTGGTTTTGATAAATATTATCAAATAGTAAAATGTTTTAGAGATGAAGATTATAGATTAGACAGACAACCTGAATTTACACAATTAGATTTAGAAATGTCTTTTATTAAAAAAGAAGATATTTTTAAATTAATTGAATTTTTAATTAAATATTTATTATATAAAATTTTTAAATTAAAAAAAATAAATTTTATAAAACTATCTTATAAAAAAGTTATTAAATATTATAAAACAGATAAACCTGATTTAAGATTTAAATTATTTAAAATAAAAATAAAAAAAAAATATTTAAAAAATAATAAAAAAAAAAAAATTGATACTTTTATAATACCTAATTATTATAATATTAAAAATAAAAAAAAAATTAATAAAATATTAAAAAAAAATAAAAATATATTAATATATAATAAAAAAAAAATAAAAAAAAAATATATAATAAAATAAAAAAAATAAAAAAAATTTATTATAAAATAAAAAAAGAGAAAAAAAAAATAAAATTATTTAATAAAATAAAAATAAAAAAAATTAATAAATTAAAAAATAATATAAAAGAATTTATTAATGATAATAGTTTATATAAAAAAATAAAATATTTAAAAAAAAATTATAAATATAAAGAAATAATAATTCCTTTGTATAAAAAATACTATGTAAAAGGGTTATATTTAAAAATAACAAAAAATATTTATTTTAAAATTATTAATTATAAAAAAATAATTTATGATGAATATACTAATAAAATATTAATTGATGAAAATTTGTCTAATTTAATAAAAACAAAAATAAATAATTATATAATAAATAAAGAAATTATTTAATTAAACTTAAACATTTATTTTTAAATTTTTTTTTATTAATTACTCCTAAATATCTTTTTTTTTCTATACTTTTTTTAAAAAAAATAAAAGTAGGAATATAATTAATATTAAATATTTTCGTATTTTTAGAATATTTTTTCTTTTCTATATTAATAGATAAAAAATAAATTTTTTTTTTAAATTTTTTTTTTATTTTATTAAAAATAGGTTTAACATATAAACAAGTTTGACACCATAAAGTATAAAAAAAAAATATACAATATTTATTTTTTTTTAATATCTTTATTAGATTATTTTTTTTCATTTTTTTTTAAAAAATATTTTTTTTTAAAAAAATTAATTCTTTTTTTTATAGAAGGTTTTAAATAAAATAATTTATCCCTATATACTTTAATTAAATTTAATTTATTTATTTTTTTTTTATATTTTTTTAAAGCTTTATCTATAGGTTCACCTTCTTTTACAATAGTAATTAATTTCATATACTTAAATTTATTAAAATAAAATAAATGAAAAAAATAAGAAATTTAAAAGGTACATTAGATTTATATGATAATAAATTGATAATAATTAAATATATAATAAAAAAAATAAAAAATATATTGATAAACAATGGATATACAGAAATAAAAACTCCTTTTTTAGAAAATATTAAATTAATTAAAAATTTAGAACAAAAAAAAATATATAAAATAAAAAATAAATTTTTAATATATGATTTAACATTACCTTTAAAAAGATTTATAAAAAATAGAAAAAAAATAATTTTACCATTTAAAAGATATCAAATACAAAAAGTTTGGAGAGGAGAAAAACCTCAATATAATAGATATAGAGAATTTTATCAATTTGATGCAGATATAATAACATTTAAAAAAAAAAATAATAAATTATTAATTTTAGAAATAATAAATATATGTTATTATGTTTTTAAAAAATTAAATTTAAAAGTAATATTATTAATTAATCATAAATATATTTTAAAAGGTATATGTAATATATTGCATATAAAAAGTAAAAAAAAAAAAAAATATTTTTTTAGAATAATAGATAAAATAAAAAAAAGGGGTATTAATTATGTAATTAATAAACTAATTAATAAAAAAATAATAAAAAAAAAAGAAGATATAATTAAAATAAAAAAAAAAAAAAATAAATATATAAATAAAGGAATTAATTATTTAAAATATATAATTAATTTTTTTAAAAAAAAAATTGATATTAAAATAGATTTTTTTTTATATAGAGATATTAATATATATAATGGATTTATTTTTGAAATAATAAATAAAAAAAATATTAATTTTTCTTTATCTGGTGGGGGGGAATATAAATTAGATAAAAAAAAAGGTATAGGTATTTCTTTTGGTATATATAGAATATATAATTTATTAAAAAAAAAAAAAATAAAAGAAAAACACAAAAAAAAAAAAATTTTATTAATTAATTTTGGTATTAATTATTATAAATTATATTTAAATTATAATAATAAATTAATTAATAATAAAATAATATCAGAAATCTATCCATATCCTATACAAATAAGGAAACAAATAAAATATGCTATAAAAAAAAAAATACGTTTATTATTAATTATAGGATCTAAAGAATTATTAAATAAAAAAATAAAAATAAAAGATTTAATAAAAAGAAAAGAATATAAAATAAATAAAAATAAAATAATAGATTCAATTAATAAAATTTATAAATTATAAATTATAAATTTTATTATAAATTTTTTGTTTTTTTTTATTTAAATTAAAAATATTATTTAATATTTTTATTTTTTTTTTAAAATTATTTTTTAATTTATTTAATTTTTTTTTAAAATTATCTATTTTTTTTATAATATAATAATATTTATATCTTATAAATTTTTCTTTTAAATTGTTAATTATTATTTTTGTAGTTATTTTTTTTTTAGATAAATATTTTATTTTTTTTAATAAATTAGATTTTTTTATAGTGAATAGTTTTTTTTTGTAAGGGAAAATTTTATTTTTTTTTATTTTTTTTAAAAAAAAAGATAAAATTTTTTTTATATTTAATAAATATTTTTTATTAAAAAATAAAATAATAATTTTATAATTTATTAATTTTTTATATTTAATAAAAAATAAATTAAAATATTTTTTAAAATTAAGAATGATATTATTAATATCATTAATTTTATTATATTTAATAATATAATTATAATTATTATCTATTTTATTGTTAATCATATTATTATTATAAGGTAATGTATTATTTATTTTAATTTTAAAAAAAAGTTCTAATTTTTGTATAAAAATTTTTTTTAATATATAATCATTAATATTATTTATATTATTTAATATTTTTTTTATTAATATACATTTTTTATAAGGATCTTTTAAAATAGAATTAAAAATTTTAATTTTAAAATCAAAAAAATTTAAACTTTTTTTTTTAAAAAATAAATTAAAATTTTTTATTTTATTTTTTTTTTTAATTAAAAATGTATTTGGATCTTGTTTTTTAGGAAAAATAAAAAAACGTATATTTATATTATTAATTAAAAATAAATTAATATTTTTTATAGAAGCCAAAATACCAGGTTTATCACCATCATATAATAAAATAATTTTATTAGTATATTTTTTTATTAAATCTATTTGATATTGATTAATAGATGTACCTAGAGTAGAAATTACATTTTTTATATTATAACTATATAAAGATAAAACATCTATATAACCTTCAACTAAATAACAAAAATTATTTTTTATTATATGTTCTCTAGCTTCATATATACCATATAAAATTTGACTTTTATTATATATTATATTATTATAAGAATTTATATATTTATTATAATTATCATTTAATGATCTACCTCCAAAACCAATAACATAACCATTAATATTTTTTATAGGGAACATTATTCTATAAATAAATAAATTAAATATTTTATTTTTTATAGTAAATAAACCTGTATTTTTTATATAAAAATTATTTAAATTAAATTTTTTTAATTTATTAATTAAATTATAATATTTAGGAGCGTAACCTATATTAAATATATTAATTGTTTTTTCAGTTATATTCCTATTAGTTAAATATTTTTTTATATTTTTATTTTTTTTTAATTGTTTTTTAAAGAAATTACAAGAATATTTTAAAATTTTATAAATTTTATATTTATCATTATTTTCTTTTTTATAATTTAAATTATCAATTACTAAATTTTTATTTACATGTTTTTTAATTAAATAATCAATAGCTTCTTTAAAATTAAAATTAAAAAATTTCATAAAAAATTTAATCAAATTACCACCTACACCATAACTAAAATCTCTCCAAATTTTTTTTGTTGGAGAAACTAAAAAAGAAGGATTATTTTCTTTATTAAAAGGACTAAATCCTATATAATTATTACCGTTTTTTTTTAATTTAACATAATTATTAATAATATTTTCAATTTTTAAATTGTTAATTATTTTTTTTATTGTATTATAATTCATATTTTATTTAAAAACTTTATAATGATAAAAAGTATACCTTTAATAACACCTATAGATAAATATAATAATATAGATTATTTTAGTTTAGAAAAATTAATTTTTTATATTAATAATTTAAATTATATAAATTATATAACTATATTCGATAAATTTTCAGAATATAATTCTTTATCTAGTAATGAAAAAATAGATATTATTAATTGTTTATTAAATAATAATAAAAATAAAAAAATTATTTTATATATAAAAAATATATATAATTTTTTAGATTTAAAAGAAATAATAAATCAAAAAATATATAAAGATATATATTATTTTATTATTGATTATCCTAATTTACCTAAAAAATATAAAAAAAATATATTTGAAAATTTTAATAATTTATTTAAATATTTTAAATTTTTATTTTTTTTTATTAATATAAAAAAAAAAAAAATAAATGAAAATTTATTTTTTAAATTAAAAAAAAATAATAATAATTTTTTAGGTATTATATACAATGGTAATTATTTTTTTTTAAAATATAATTTAATAAAAAAAATAGAAATTATAATTAATAATGATTTATATTTTTTAAATCAAAATAATATAAAAACTAATGTTATTTCACCATTATTTTTATTTTTTAATGATTTTTTAAATAATTTAAATTTTTATAATTTAAAAAAAGTAATATATTTAAAAAAATTTATTTATATTTTATATAATAAAATAAATTATATATCAGGTATTAAATATATTTTAAAAGAAAATAAAATTTGTAAACATTATATGAGAAAACCTTGTAATAATATAAATAAATATAAAAAATTATTTTTATTATATAAAAATATAAATATTAATGAAAAAATATAAAAAAATATATGTATATAATATTAATGAATTAGAAAAAAAAAATAAAATTAATATATTTTATATAATTAATATTTTATCAATTAGAATACAACAAATAAATGATGAATTAAATAAAAGTTTATTAAAGAGAAAATTTAAAAAAAAAAAAAAATATATAATTATAAAAAAATTTGAATTATATCCTAATTCTGTATATTTATCTATTTATGAATTATTAAAAAAAAAAATAATAGTTAAAAAATGTTTAAAAAAAAAATAAAAAATATAATATTATCAAATAATTTTAATTATTTACAGAAATATATAATAAAAAAAAAAATAAATAATATAATATTATTATTAGATAAAAATATAAAAAGATTATTTCTTAGTTATTTTTTAAAAAAAAATAAATTAATTAAAAATATAAAAATAATTGTAATTTCTCCAGGAGAAAAAGAAAAAAATTTAAAAATATCTATAAAAATTTGGAAAAAATTTATAAAATATAAAATAGATAAAAATAGTTTATTAATAAATTTAGGAGGTGGTGTTATTACTGATTTAGGTGGTTTTGTAGGTTTTTTATTTAAAAGAGGTATTAGGGTAATAAATATACCAACTACATTATTAGGTATGATAGATGCATCTATAGGAGGAAAAAATGGTATAAATTTTTTAAATTATAAAAATGAAATAGGTATAATAAAAGAGCCAGAAATAATTTTAATAAATACTTTTTTTTTAAAAACTTTGCCATTAAATGAAAAATATTCAGGTTATGGTGAATTGATAAAATATTCTTTAATAAATAGTAAAAAATTATGGAATATAATAAAAAAAATAAATATAGAAAAAAAAAAAAAATGGGATAAGATAATATATAAAGCAGTTAAAATAAAATTAAAAATTGTTAAACAAGATCCTGAAGAATATATAGGTATTAGAAAAATATTAAATTTTGGTCATACAATAGGACATGCAATAGAAAGTTTTTTTTTAAAAAAAAATAAACCTATATCTCATGGTAAAGCTATTTCTTTAGGTATTATTTGTGAATCATGGATATCAAAAAAAAAAGGTAAATTATCAAAAAAAGAATATAAAGATATATATAAGTATATAAAAAAGAAATATAAATTTAAACCAATAAAAGATAAATATTTTAATAATATTTTAAAATATATAAAAAATGATAAAAAAAATAATAATAAAAAAATTTTTATGGTTTTATTAAAAAAAATAGGAAAACCTATTTTTTATAAAAATATAAAAAAAAGTTTAATTATAAAAAGTTTAAAAAAATTAAATAATTTATTCAAAAAAAATAAATGCAAAGAATAAAAAAAATTAATATAAATAAAGAAATAAAAAAATCATATATAGATTATGCTATGTCTGTTATTGTTTCTAGAGCTTTACCAGATGTTAGAGACGGTTTAAAACCTGTACACAGAAGGATATTATATTCAATGTATAAATTAGGTATAAAATATAATAAACAATATAAAAAATCAGCTCGTATAGTAGGTGAAGTACTAGGGAAATATCATCCCCATGGAGATAAATCTGTTTATGATAGTATAGTTAGGATGGCTCAAAAATGGAATTTAAGATATAAATTAATTAAAGGACAAGGTAATTTTGGTTCTATAGACAATGATCCTCCAGCTGCGATGAGATATACAGAGATAAAATTAGAAAAAATAACAGAAGAAATTTTAGATGATATAAAAAATAATACAGTGAAAATGAAACCAAACTTTGATGATACATTAATAGAACCAGTAATATTACCATCTAAAATACCAAATTTATTAATTAATGGTATATCAGGAATAGCAGTAGGTATGGCTACTAATATGCCTCCTCATAATTTAATAGAAACAATAAATGCTATTTGTGAATTTATAAATAATAAAAATATAAAAATTAAAAGATTAATAAAATATATAAAAGGACCTGATTTTCCTACAGGAGGTACGATTTTGTATTATGAAGGAGTAAAAAAAGCATTAAAAACAGGAAAAGGTAAAATAATAATAAGATCAAAATTTTTAGTTAAAGAAACATCAAGAAAAAAATATATAATAATTAAAGAAATACCTTATCAAGTAATAAAAAGTAGATTAATACAAAAAATATATGATTTAATAAAGAAAAAAAAAATAGAAGAAATAATAAATATAAAAGATGAATCAAATAAAAATGGAATAAGAATAATATTATTATTAAAAAAAGAAAGTATAACAGAAGAAGTAATTAATAAGTTATTAAAATATAGCGATCTACAAATTAGTTATTATATAAATAATATAGCATTAGTAAATAATAAACCTAAAAGATTAAATATAAAGGAATTAATTTATTATTTTGTAGAACATAGAAATAAAATTATAATTAAAAGAGCAAAATATAATTTATCTTTATTAAAAGAAAAAATACACTTATTAAAAGGTTTTATTAAAATTACTAAAAATTTAAAATTTTTATTAAATTTAATAAATAAATCTAAATCTTATAAAGATTCTTTTAAAAAAATAAAAAAATATTATAATTTATCTGATAAACAAAGTAAATTTATTTTAAATATTAAATTATATAAATTAACTAATCAAGAAATAAAAAAAAATTTAAAAAATTATAAAAAAATAAAAAAAGATATAAAAATTAATTTGATAATAATAAATAATAAAAAAAAAAGAATGAATATAATAAAAGAAGAATTATTATATATTAAAAAAAAATATGGAGATAAAAGAAAAACATTAATAGATTATTCTAATAATAAATATTTAGATATAAATTTAATTATAAAAAATAAAGTTGTATTAATAATAACTAAAAAAGGATATATAAAAAAAACCCCTTTATATGAATTTAAAAAACAAAAAAGAGGTGGTGTAGGATATAAAGGAATAAAATTAAATGATAAAGATAATGTTAAATATATAATAATAACATATAATAATTATTATATTTTATTATTTACAAAATATGGTAAATGTTATTGGATAAAGATAAATGAAATACCACAAAGTAATAAAATGTTAAAAGGTAGAGCTATACAAAATTTTATAAATATAGATAAAGAAGACAAGATAAAAACATATTTAGTTGTAAAAGATATAAAGGATAAAAAATATATTAATAAACATTATGTAGTGTTGGTAACTTCTTTAGGTATAGTAAAAAAAACAAAGTTAAATAAATATTCAAATATAAGACAAAATGGAATATACGCTATATATATAAAAAAAAATGACAGTTTATTAAAGGCAATTTTAACTAATGGCAAAAAAAAAATATTTATTGCGATAAAAAGTGGTAAGGCAATAATTTTTGATGAAAAAAAAATAAAACAAACAAGTAGAAAAACTATAGGAGTAAAAGGTATTAAATTAAAAAAACAAAAGGATAAAGTTATAGGTATAGGATGTATAAATAAAAAATCTAATAAATATATTTTAGGAGTATCTGAAAAAGGATATGGTAAAATAACAAATATTAAATGTTATAGGGTAACAAATAGAGGAGGTGTTGGTGTTAAAACAATAAATATAACTAAAAAAACAGGTTATCTTATATATATTTTAGTAGTTAAAAAAAAAGATGAAATTATTATTATAAAAAATACTGGTTATTTATTAAGAATACCTGTTAAAAATATAAGAAAAGTTAATAGAAATTCTCAAGGAGTAAAATTAATTAAATTAAACTTAAATGAAAAAATAGTAGATATAGGTTTAATAAAAAAAAAATAAAAATATGTTTAATATAAATAAAACAATAAATTATTTAGAAAAAAAAAATATAAAAGAAAATAAAAATATAAATTATAATTTTAATGTAGGAGACAATATAAGTATTTATTATAAAAATATTAATATAAATAAAAAAAAAGATATAATTTTTAAAGGGTATGTTTTAAGTAAAAAAGGTAATAATAAATTCAATAAAACTTTTATTGTTAGAAATATAATAAATAATATAGGAGTAGAAATTACATTTTTTTTATATTGTCCATATATAAAAAAAATAATAATAAATAAAAAAAATAAAGTAAAAAGATCTAAAATTTATTTTATTAGAAAATTATTTGGGAAAAAAAATAAAAAATATAAATAGAGAATTTTTATCTCTATTTATATAATAGGATAATTTTTACTTTCTTTTTCTTTATATTGCCATGAGTCAATAATTCTTAAAATTTCATTAATATTAATTTTAATTTTTAAATTATAAATAGAAAAATATCTAATTATACCTTTTTTATCTATAAAAAAAAAAGCTTTATTATATTTATATGGTGATATTATTCCATAATTAAAAGAAATTTTTTTTTCTTTATCATTAATTAAAATAATTTTATATTTTTTTTTTATATAAGAAAAATAACTTATACCTATAATTTTAACATTTCTAATTTCAAATTCATATTTTAATTTATTTAATAAATGAAATTCTTTTATTAAAGTAAAAAAAAATAATATAATATATTTTTCCCCTATATATTTTTTTAATTTAAAATTTTTTATTGTTTTATTTTTTTTTATTCCATCAGCTATAAAAAATGGGGCTTTTTTGTTAATTAATATTTTCATTTTTATATAAACATACTATATATTTTTTTATATATATAAAAAAAAATGAAAAGAACATATAATCCTTCTACAATTAAAAGATTAAGAAAATTTGGTTTTTTAAAAAGAAAAAAAAATAAAAAAATGTTAAGAAGAAAAAGATTAAAAAACAAAAAAAAAATAAGTATTAAGTAACTTCTTTATTAACTTTATTCATTTTTATAGAAACAACTACCATATTATCAGGATGGAGTATTTTAATATTATTTTTTTTTAAATCTTTTATATAAATTTTTTTACCTATTGTTAAATTTTCTACATTTATTTTAAATTCTTTTATAAAGTTATCAATTAAACTTTTTACTTTAATTTTTTTTAATGGTACATTACATAATACTCCTTTTGATAATTTAGATTTTCCTTTTATTTTAACATTTACATTATATAAAAACGGGGTTTTTTTTTCTATTTTATAAAAATCTAAATGTAATATTTTAGTTTTAAAAATATTATATTGTATATCTTTTATTAAACATAATATTTTTTTTTTTTCTATTTTAATTTTAATTAAATATTCTTTTTTTTTTATTATTTTTTTTATATCTAAAAAATTTATTTTACCTAAAAAATTAAAATTTTTATTATATATAACACAAGGTATATAATTTTTATTATTTATATTTCTTTTTAATATAGTAATTTTTATCATTTTATTTTATTATTTAAAATATATTTTTTTATTTAAAACATCTATAATAGGAAAATTTTTAAAAAATTTATCTATTTTATAATAATATCTTATTTTGTCTAAAAAAATATTAACTATAAAAAAAACATAATCTATTAATATCCATTTGCAGTTAGTTTGACCTTCTATATTATATGGTCTAATTTTATATTTTTTATATATTGACATTTCTATTTTATTATATATAGATTTAATATGTAAATTAGATGTACCTTCACATATAATAAAATAATTAAATAAATTGTTTTTCTTTCTTGTGTCTATTATTTTTATATTAATACCTTTTAATAATATTAAATTTTTAATTATAAATTTAATTAAATAATAATCTTTTTTACTTATTTTCATTATATAACTATTGTTTTATTTTCTTTTAATAAAAAAATTCTTTTTCTTTTTTTTTTAAAAAATAATTTAATTTTTTTTTTATTTATTTTAATTTCTGGGAAAGTATTATAATGAACCCCTAATATATTGTTACATTTTAATAATTTTGATGTTAAATAAGCTCCTTTATAATTCATAGTATATCTACCTCCTATTGGTAAAATTAATAAATTTATTTTTTTTTTTATAAAATATTTCATATCAAAAAAATAATCTGTATCTCCAGATATATATATATTTTTTTTTTTATATTTAATTATAAACCCACCAGGATTACCACCATAACTTCCATCTATAAAACTACTAGAATGTAAAGCCCATACATATTTTATAAAAAAATTGTTAAATTTAATAAAATTACCAAAATTAATACTAAATGTAAAACATTTTTTGTTTTTAAAATATTGGCATATTTCATAATTAGATATTATTATAGCATTAAATTTTTTAGAAATACATTCTACATCTGCTACATGGTCATAATGAGCATGTGTTACTAAAATATAGTCTATATCTTTTAATTTATTAATATTATAATTTGTTATTGGGTTATTAGTGAAAAATGGATCTACTAGTATTTTTACATTATTTAATATTAATAATATTGTAGAATGCGTATAATATTTAATTTTTATCATTTATATTTTTTTTTAGATTTTACTTCTAAATAGTAATTATCATAATCCTTATACCCTGTCCCTGCTGGTATTTTATTTCCTATTATTACATTTTCTTTTAATCCTTTTAATTTATCTTTTTTAAACATAATTGCAGCTTCACTTAAAATTTTTGTTGTTTCTTGAAAAGAAGCAGCAGAAATAAAAGATTTATTATCTAAAGCAGCTTTTGTTATACCTTGTAAAATTGGTTTTGCTATGGCTGGGCGAGTTTTTTTATATTTAATTAATTTTTTATTTTGTATTTTTAAATACACGTTTAATTTTTTTATATTTTTTTTTAATAATAGTTTTTTTTTATTTTTTGTTTTTATAATAACTTTTTTTTTAATTTTATTATTTTCTTTTATTAATTTTTTTCTTTCAATAGTTGTACCTTTAATTAAATTAGTATCCCCTCCATTAATAATTTTAACTTTTCTCATCATTTGTTTAATAATAATTTCAAAATGTTTATTATTTATTTCAACACCTTGAGATTTATATACCTCTTGTATTTTATCTATTAAATATTTTTGTAAATATTTAATACCTTTTTTGTTTAATAAATCATTAAATGAAATATTTCCGTCTGTTAATTTATTTCCACATTTTATATAATCATTATTTTGTACTAATATCTGTTTATTTGCTTTAATTTTATATTTTATTTTTTTTTTAAATTTATATGATTTTACATATATGTTAATACCTTTACTATTTTCCCTTATATTACTAAAATTTATAAACCCATTTATATCTGATATTAATGCTGGATTAGATGGTTTTCTAGCTTCAAAAAGTTCTGATAATCTAGGTAACCCTCCTGTTATATTTTTATCATTGTAATAACCTCTTGGTGTTTTTATTAATATTGTACCCTTTTTTATTTTTTCATTATTTTTTACTTTTAAATAAGAATTTACAGGTAAATAATATTCTTTTATTTTGTTTTCTTTACTAATAATTTTTAAACTAGGTATTATTTTTCTATTATCAATTATTATTATATCTTTATATCCCGTTTTTTTATCAACATTTATTTTATATGTTTTATATTTAATTAAATTATTGAATTTAACTGTACCACTAGTTTCTGATATTAATAAAGTATAATGTGGATCTATTTTATAAATAATGTTTCCTACATTTATTTTTTCATTATTTTTAAATAATAAATAACAACCGTATGGTAAATTATCTTTAAATAATACTTTTTTTTTTTTTATTATTGAAAATTCAGATATTCTAGAAATAACTATATATTTATTTTTATTTTTTATATATTTTAATCGTTTAAATTTTATTATACCTTTATATTTAGAAATAAAATCTTTTTCTTTAGTTATATTACTAGCATATCCTCCTACATGAAACGTTCTTAATGTTAATTGTGTACCAGGTTCTCCTATTGATTGTGCTGCTATTATTCCTATTGCTTCACCCTTGTTTACTATATTGTTAGTAGATAAATTTAAACCATAACATAGTGAACATATACCCTCTTTAGCTTCACACGTTAATGGAGATCTTATAATTACTTTTTTTATTTTTTTTCTTTTTAATACATTTATTAAATCGTCTCTTATAATAGTTCCTTTTTTTATTATAATTTTTTTTTTTTTAAATATATTAAATAAAATAATTCTACCTAAAATATTTGATTTATTAAAATTTTTATTTTTTATTTTAATACCATTTAATGTTTTACAATCGTTTTCTTTTATTATTGTATCTTGTACTACATCAACAAGTCTTCTAGTTAAATATCCAGCATCTGCTGTTTTTAAACAAGTATCAGCTAATCCCTTTCTAGATCCATTAGTTGAAATAAAATATTCTAAAACAGAAAATCCTTCTAAAAAATTAGATATTATAGGTATTTCTACAATAGTATCATTGTTATCATTTAATTTTAGTCCCTTAACAACTAAACCTCTTATACCAGATAATTGTCTAATTTGTTCCTTAGAACTTCTTGCTCCTGAATCTAACATCATATAAACAGAATTAAAATTTTGTTTTTTTATTTTTTTTATTATATAATTTCCAATTTTATTACTTGTTTTACTCCATATTTCAAGAATTTTATTATTTTTATCTACATTAGTTATAAACCCCATATTATAATGTTTATATATTTTATTTATTTTTTTCTTACTTAAATTAATTAATTTATTTTTATAATTTGAAATAATTATTTCTTTTAAATTAAAAGATAAGCCCCCTTTAAAAGCATATTTTAATCCAATTTTTTTTAAATTATCTAAAAATTTACTAGTTATTATTATATTTGTTTTATTTAAAACTTCTAAAATTATATTTTTTATTTTATCTTTATTAATTAATTTATTTATAAACCCTATTTCTTTTATAGGAATTATATTGTTAAAAAAAACTCTCCCTACTGTAGTTTTTATTATTTTATTATTATAATAAAATTTAATTCTATCATGTATTTTTAAATATTTAAAATTATAAGAATAAAATATATCTTTAAAATTTCTATATATTTTATTTTTTATTTTATATTTTTTATTTAAAATAGTTAAATAATATAAACCCAAAATAATATCTTGAGTAGGTGCTATTATAGGACTCCCATTAGATATATTTAAAATATTATTAGGTGACAACATTAATAATTTGGCTTCTAAAATTGATTCTATAGATAAAGGTAGATGTACTGCCATTTGATCACCATCAAAATCAGCATTAAAAGCAGAACACACTAGTGGATGCAATTTAATAGATTTTGTTTTTATTAATTTAGGATAAAACGCTTGTATACTAAATTTATGTAATGTTGGGGCTCTATTTAATAAAATAGGATATCCTTTCACTATATTTTTTAATAAATACCAAATTTTTTTTTTCTTTTTTTTTATTAATAATTTAGCTTCTTTTATTGTTTTTACTTTCCCTCTAGTTAATAATTTATTAATTATATGTGGCTTATATAATTCTAATGCAATTTCTCTAGGCAACCCACATTCATGTAATTTTAAATTTGGGTCAACTACTATAACTGATCTAGCTGAAAAATCTACTCTTTTCCCCAATAAATTTAATCTAAATCTACCCAATTTACCTTTTAAAATATCAGATAAAGATTTTAATTCTCTATTGTTTTCAGATTTTATAGAATTTTTTTTTCTACTATTATCAAATAAAGAATCTACAGATTCCTGTAACATTCTTTTTTCATTTTTTAAAATAACTTCTGGAGCTTGTATTTTTATTAATTTTTTTAATCTATTATTTCTAATTATTATTTTTCTATAAAAATCATTTAAATCTGAACTAGCATATTTACCATTTTCTAATACTATTAACGGTCTTAAATCAGGTGGTATTACAGGCAATATTTTAATTACTAAATCTTCTGGTCTGTTTTTTCCTTCACTTTTCAAAAATAATTCAACAACTTTTATTCTTTTTAATATTTCACTTTTTTTTTTATTATTTTTATTAGCTTGTTTTTTTAATTTTAAATAAGTTTTATAATAATCTATATGTTTTAATATATAACGAATAGCTTCTCCACCAGTTTTTATTACTATTTTATATTTATATATTATTTTTTTTATTTTTTTATATTTTTCTTCATTAATAATATCATATTTTTTATATATTCTGTTTTTAATTTTTATATTATTTAGTTCACCTAAATTTAATATTATATATTTAAAATAATAAATTACATCATCTATTTCTTTAGAAGATTTACCAATTAAATAAGATATTTTATTAGGTAAACATTTAAAAGCCCAAATATGAACTATAGGAACAGCTAATTTTATATGACCAATTCTTTTTCTTCTTACTATTTTATTAGTTATTTCAATACCACATCTATCACAAAAAATACCCTTATATTTTATATTTTTATATTTACCACAAGAACATTCAAAATCATTAATAGGTCCAAAAATTTTTTCACAAAATAACCCGTTTATTTCTGGTTTTTGTGTTCTATAATTAATTGTTTCTGGATTTAAAACTTCTCCATAAGATTCTTTTAAAATACTATCAGGAGAAGCTAAAGTTATTGTTACGTTGTCTATTATATTATTTTTTAACATTTTTTTTATTTAATTTAATATCTATGCATAATCCTTTTAATTCTTTTTTTAATACATTAAAAGATTCTGGTATATTAGGTTCAGGTAATTTTTTACCTCTTACTATATACTCATAAGTTTTCCTTCTACCTTCTATATCATCTGATTTTATTGTTAATAATTCTCTTAATATATTAGAAGCACCATAGCCTTCTAAAGCCCACACTTCCATTTCTCCAAATCTTTGTCCACCAAATTGTGATTTTCCACCCAAAGGTTGTTGTGTTATTAAAGAATATGGTCCTACAGATCTAGCATGCATTTTATCATCTACCATATGACTTAATTTAAGTATATAAATAACACCTATAGTTACTTTTTTTTCTAATTTTTCTCCACTTATTCCATCATATATAACCTGTTGATTAAAATTCGACATATTATATTTTTTAGTTAATTTATATAAATCTTTTATTTTAATTCCATCAAATGTAGGTGTAGCAAATTTTACTTTTTTTTTATATCCTATATATCCTAATATTGATTCTAAAATTTGTCCTAAATTCATTCTCGATGGCACACTAAGAGGATTTAATAAAATATCTAAAACTGTACCATCTTCTAAAAATGGCATATCTTCTTCTCTAACTATTTTAGCTATTACCCCTTTATTACCATGTCTACCTGACATTTTATCTCCTATTTTTAATTTTCTTTTTTGAGCTACATAAACTTTTACTGTTTTTAACACTTGATTTTGTAAATTATTACCATATAATATTTTTAATTTATATTTATTATATTTATTTTTTATTTGTTTATATTGTATATTATAATTTTTTATCAATAATTCAATTTTTTTTTTTTTTTCTTTTTCTATATTTATCCTTTTAAATAATTTTTTTTCTTTTAATAAATAAATTATAATTATTTCATTAATTTTACTTTTCTTTTTATATAAAATTTTTAATTTACTATTATTTTTAATTATTTTTACTTTTATATTTTTATTTATTTTATTTTTTCTTAAAAAATATAATAATTTATATACGAATATTTTATATAATAATTTAATTTCTTTTTTAAATTTTTTATTTATTTTTTTTTTTATTTTTAAATATTTTTTTTTTTTTATTTGTTTATTTTCAAAAATTTTAACATCAATAACAACACCTTTTAAATAAGAAGGTGCTTTTAAAGATACTTCTTTTACTTTACTTGCTTTTTCTCCAAATATTTGTTTTAATAATTTTTCTTCTGGTGTTATATAATTAACTTCTTTAGGTATTATTTTACCTATTAATATATCACCAGGTTTAATTACACTACCTATTTTAATAATTCCATTTTTATCTAATTTTTTTAATTCTTTTTCACTTATATTAGGTAAATCCCTAGTTAACTCTTCTTTCCCATTTTTTATTTTTTTTACATCTAATGAAAATGTTTCTATATGAATAGATGTGAAAGTATCATCTTTTAATACTCTATTTGATACTATAATTGCATCTTCAAAATTATACCCTTTCCAAGACATAAATGCAACTAATAAATTTTTTCCTAAAGATAATTCTCCATTTTTATTAGAAAAACCTTCACATAATAATTGATTTTTTTTTATTTTATCTCCTTTTTTTACAATTGGTTTTAAATTAAAACAAGTATTTTGATTAGTTCTTTCAAATTTTGGAACATAATGAGTATATATTACATTATTAAAATTTGTATTTATTTTATTTTTACTGTATTTATATTTTACAATTATTTTTTTAGAATCTACATATAATATTTCCCCATCACTTTTAGCATTTATATAATTTCTAGAATATTTTATAACTTCTTTTTCCATGCCTGTACCTACTATAGGAGATTCTAATTTTAATAAAGGTAATGTTTGTCTCATCATATTAGATCCCATTAAAGCTCTATTTGGATCATTATGTTCTATAAATGGTATTAAACTAGCTGTTAAAGATAACATTTGATTAGGAGAATAATCAACATAATCTATTTTATTTAGTTTTATTAATTTATTATTATCGTTTTCTCTAATAAAAAAAATCTTTTTTTTTTTATAATAAACATCACTATGACCTATTTTTTTATTTAATTCATCTTCTGAACTTAAATAATATAATTTATTATTTATAACCCCATTAACAATTTTTCTATAAGGCGTTACTAAAAAATTATTTTTATTAATATTTGAAAATAAAGATAAACTATGTATTAAACCTATATTAGGTCCTTCTGGTGTTTCTAAAGGACATATTCTACCATAATGAGAATAATTAATATTTCTAGCTTCAAAACTAGCTCTAGATTTAGTTAAACCACCTGGACCTAAAAATGTTACTCTTCTTTTATGAGTCATTTCAGATATAGGATTAGTCTTATCTAAAAATTGAGAAAATTGACTAGTCCCAAAAAATGTATTTAAAATAGAAGTTAATATTTTTGAATTTATTAATGTTTTTATATTTAATTTTTTCTTTTCTGTTAAATTAATTTTATTTTTTATTATATTATAAATTCTAAATAAACCTATTCCAAATAAATATGATAAATGATCACCTACAGTTTTTATTTGTTTATTAGATAAGTTATCTAAATCATCTAAATATCCTACTCCTTGTAACAAATTTAAAAAATATTTTATTATTTTTTTATAATCAATTTTTGTTAATATATTTTTTTTTACATTAATTTTTAATCTTCTATTTATTTTTTTTCTACCTATTTTACTTAAATTATATTTCGTTAATGAATTAAAATATTTATGTATTGTTATTGTAGCTATTTTTATATCTGGTGGTGTACTTTTCTTTAATATTTTATATAAATATATTACAGATTTTTTATAATTTTTATTTTTATCTTTTATTAAATTTTTTTTTATTATATTATAATTTAATTTATTTATTTTTTTATATATATATATATAATTAACTTTATTTTTTATATAATTATATAAATCTTTACTTAATTTTTTTTTACCATTTTTATATATTTTTTTACCTATATATTTTTTATCTAATTTTACCTTTTTTAATATACCTAATATAACTAATATATCTTCTTTAGTTCTGTATCCTATAGCTTTTAAAAAAGTTATTAAATTTATTTTATTTATTTTATCAAGATAAACATATAAAAAATTATTACTATCATTTATTATTTCTATCCAAGACCCTTTAAATGGTACTATTCTACTATAATAAAGTCTATATCCATTTTTATCTAAAAAACTACCAAAAAATATACCTGGAGATCTTATTAATTGCCCTATTATTACTCTTTCAACTCCATTAAAAATAAAACTACCATTATTCGTTATATATGGACATGTACATAAATAATATTTTTGTTTAAATATTTTTTTTCTACAATATGTTATTTTTAATTTTATATTTATATTTACATTATATGTTAATTCTTTTATTAAACATTCTTTTAGAGTATTATTTGGTATATCTATATAATATTTTACAAAATCTATTTTTATATTTTTTTTTCTATTTATTATAGGAAATATTTTTTTTAATATTTTATATAAACCATTTTTAGTATTTTTAACATCTAAAAATTTTTTAAAAGATCTTATTTGTATTTTTAAAAAATCAGGATATCTTATTCTCTTTTCTATTATTGATAAATTTTTTCTAAATTTAAACATTATTATATATTTATTTTTTTTTTATTTCTATTATTGCATCAATTTTTTTGAAATCTTCTTCTATTTTTTTTGCTTCATTTAAAGTTATACCTTCTTTTATTAAACTAGGTAAATTATCTACTTTTTTTTTAGATTCTGTTAAACTTAATCCTGTTATATTATTTATTAATTTTATAACAGGTAATTTAACTGTTCCTATTGTATTTAAATAAATATTACATAATGAATCTTCTTCTATTTTATTTTCTTTATTATCATTTTCTATATTTTCTTTTTTATTAGTAACCATATTATTTACATTTTCTATTTTTAAACCATAATCTTCTATTAATATTTTTTGTAATTCATTAACTTCTTTTATATTTAATTTTATTAAAGTTTTTGCAATTTCTTTTATTTTTTTCATTTGTTTATTTTTTTTTTAATAAATTTATTATATTATTTATTTTATTTATATTTATAATATTTAAAATTCCTATTTTTATTAATTTTTTTAAACTATTTGTTAGTTCTATTATTACTTCTTCTTTTGTTTTTATATTTAATAATATATTTAATTTTTTTTTACCTATATAAAATATATTATTTATATATGCCCCTTTAAAAATAGGATAATATGTATTATAAATTTTTTTTTTATTTTTTTTAATTATTATAGCAGGCGAATTTATGTTATTATTTACAAACATTAAAGATGTGCTATTAATTAAAATAGGATTTATTTTTTTTATAAATTTTTTTTTTTCTTTTTTAATAAAATATTTTTTTAATATATTATTTTTTATATTTACTAATTTAATATTATATTTATAACAATCTTTTTTAAAATTAAATAAATAATTTGAATTAAATTTAGAAATATCTATAAAATAAATATTATTATATTTATTAAATAATTTATTAATATTATCTAAACTTTTTTTTTTATTCATTTTAATTTTTTAATTTTAAACTAGGACCCATAGTTGTATTAATATAAATTTTATCAATTAAAATATTAGAATTATTTATTTTTATCTTTTTTATTTCTCCTAAAACATATTTTATATTTTTAATTATTTTTTCTTCTTTTAATTTTATTTTTCCAATCATTAAATGTATTATACCATATTTATCTGTTTTCATTATTTTTCTTTTTCCATTATAAATATCTTCTATTAATTTTATTGGATTTTCTGTTATAGTTTCTTCTTCATTATTAGGTATTAATCCTTTTGGCCCTAATATTTTTGCTAATTTTATTATCTTATCCAAATTATGTTTATCACTTAAAATTATATAATAATTTATTTTTTTTTTTTGTTCTATTTTATTTAAAATATTAATATCTCCTAAAATTATATATTTTTTAAATTTTAATTTATTTATTTTATCTTTTATTATTTTATTCTTATTAAAAACTAATATTTTTTTTTTTAATTTACTACCATATGGTAATAATAATACTTTTTTTATATTTATTACTTTATTTTTTTTTTTTTTTAAAACTATAGTCAAATTTATAGAAGAAATAAATTTAGTATAATTTATTTTTTTTATTATTTTAATAATTTTTTCTATATTATAATATTTTTTAAAATCTATATTATAATCTAAAATTTTTTTTTTATTTTTACTTTTCATTATTTTTTATTTCTACACCTAATGTTTTTAAAGTCCCTATTATCATAGAAACTGCAGATTTTATTTTAAAACAATTTAAATCTGATAATTTATATTTAGCTATATCAAATATTTCATCTAAAGTTAAACTACCTATTTTTTTTTTATTTGGTTCTTTTGACCCTTTTTTTAAATTTAACTTATTTAATACTATATTTTTTATAGTTTGTTTTTTTATTATATAATCATAACTATTATCTTCATAAACTTTTACTCTAATAGATAAAATTTCATTATTTTTATTTATAGTTTCTTTATTAAATTTATTACAAAAATCCATTATGTTAACTCCAACAGCACCTAACATAGGTCCTATAGGCGGTGCTGGATTAGCTGATCCTCCTTTTATATTTAATTTAAGTATTTTTTTTATTATTTTCATTTTTATTTAAATTTATTTTTACAGGTATTTTTCTACCCATTATATATATAGTAACTATAAAATATTTTTCATATATATTAGTTATTATACCATTTAATCCATTAAATAATCCTTCAATTATTTTATAATCTTCACCTAACTTTAAATTTATATTTTTTTTAACTATTTTTTTTTTTTCTTTTTTTATCTTTAAAAAAGATTTAATAAAATTAATTATTTCTTTGAAATCTAAAGATATTGGTAATTTATTTCTCCTTTCATTTAAAAAATAATTTACTCCTTTTATTTTTTTTATTTTATATAATAAAATATTATTTAAATTTAAATTAATAATTAAATACCCTGGTAATATATTTTTTTTTTTTTTACCATTACTTTTTATATAAGGTATAAATATTTTATTTATTTTTTTTTCCTTTTTAAATAAACTATTAATTTTATATTTTATTGTACTTTCTAATCCTGTTTTTATCTTAATAATATACCAATTTTTTTTTAAATTTTTTAATTTCATATAATAATTAATTTTAACACGGATGGTAAGACTTGAACTTACAACCTTCGGTTTTGGAGACCGATGCTCTACCATTAAGCTACATCCGTATTTTTTATTCAATTAATTTTATAATTTTACCAGCACCTACTGTTTTTCCTCCTTCTCTTATAGCGAATTTTAATCCTTCATTTAATGCTACTGGTTTTTGTAATTTAACTTTTATATTTATATTATCACCTGGCATTACCATTTCTACTCCTTTATCTAAATAAATTGTTCCTGTTATATCTGTTGTTCTAAAATAAAATTGTGGTTTGTATTTATTATAAAAAGGTGTATGTCTACCCCCTTCTTCTTTTTTTAAAACATATATACTAGCTTCAAATTTTTTATATGAATTTATAGTATTAGGTTCCGCTATAACCATACCACGACTTATATCTTTTTTTTCTATACCACGTAATAATAAACCTACATTATCTCCAGCTTCCCCCTTATCTAATATTTTTCTAAACATTTCTATACCTGTTACTATTGTTTTCTTTTTTTTATCTTTTCCTATACATTCTACTTCATCTCCAGTTACTATTATACCTTGTTCTATTTTACCAGTACAAACTGTCCCTCTACCTGTTATAGTAAAAACATCTTCTACTGACATTAAAAAAGGTTTATTTACTTCTCTTATTGGGTCAGGTATATATTTATCTATAGTATCCATTAATTCATATATTTTTTCTATATATTTTTTGTCTCCTTCTAATGCTTTTAAAGCAGATCCTTTTATTATAGGTATATCAATAAAATTATAAGATTTTAATAAATCTTTTGTTTCTTCTTCTACTAATTCTATTAATTCTTTATCTTTTATTAAATCTATTTTATTTAAAAAAACTATAATTTTTGGTACTCCTACTTGTTTAGCCAATAATATATGTTCTCTTGTTTGAGGCATAGGTCCATCTGTAGCAGCTATTACTAAAATAGCTCCATCCATTTGAGCTGCTCCTGTTATCATATTTTTTATATAATCTGAATGCCCAGGGCAATCTATATGTGCATAATGTCTTTTTTCTGTATTATATTCTATATGAGATGTATTTATAGTTATTCCTCTTTCTTTTTCTTCTGGTGCATTATCTATAGAAGAAAATTTTTTTTCTATAGCTAATCCTTTTAATGATAAAGCTTTTGTTATAGCTGCTGTTAATGTAGTTTTCCCATGATCTACATGTCCTATAGTACCTATATTTACATGCGGTTTTTCACGTATAAACTTTTCTTTTGCCATTTTTTTTTTTTTAAAAGCGGGGAACGGGACTCGAACCCGTAACATTCAGCTTGGAAGGCTGACATTCTACCAATTAAATTACCCCCGCATTTTTTTATGGGGAGAGTAGGATTCGAACCTACGAAGATTTTTAATCAACAGATTTACAGTCTGTCCTCGTTAGCCACTTGAGTATCTCCCCCCTTTTTACTTATACAACCCCACTTTTTTTTAAAAAAGCCGATGGAGGGATTTGAACCCACGACAACGAGATTACAAATCACGTGCTCTACCAACTGAGCTACATCGGCTTTATATTTTTAATATATATTATTTTAAACAAAAAAAAAAAAAAATGATATATAATTTTAAATTTATAGAAAATAAATGGAATAATAAAAAATATAATTTTATATTTAAAAAAAATAAAAAAAAATTTTATATATTAAATATGTTCCCTTATCCTTCAGGATCTGGATTACATATAGGACATTGTATAGGTTATATTTTTTCTGATATTATAGCTAAATATAAATATAGTTTAGGTTATAATATATTGAATCCAATTGGTTTTGATTCTTTTGGGTTACCTGCTGAACAATATGCTATAAATACTGGTAATAAACCACAAAAAATAATAAAAAAAAGTATAAAAAAATATATAAGACAAATAAAAAAATTGTCTGTTATTTTTAATTGGGAAAAATTAATAATTACAAGTAAAAAAAAATATTATAAATGGACACAATTTATTTTTATTAAAATGTTTAATAGTTATTATGATAAAAAAAAAAATAAAGCTAGAAATATTAAATTTATAATTAAAAAAATAAAAAATTGGAAAAAATTAAATAATAAAAAAAAAAATAAAATTTTAAATAAATATCGTATAGCTTATAAAAAAAAAAGTTATGTTAATTGGTGTCCTAAATTAAAAACTGTTTTAGCTAATGATGAAATAAAAAACGGTAAAAGCTTAAGAGGAGGTTATAATATAATTTTAAAAAAAACATATCAATGGCATTTAAGAATAACTAAATATATAAATAGATTATTAAATGACTTTATTTATTTAAAATGGCCTAATAATATAATTAATTCACAAAAAAAATGGATTGGTAAAAAAAAAGTTTATTTTTTTAGTATTATTATATTTAAAAAAAAAATTAACATTTTTACTAAATATAAAAATCCTTTTAATAAAATTATTTTGTTTTATTATCCTTCTAATTATATAGATTATATTTTTAATTTTATTCAAAAAAGAAAAAAAAAAAAAATATATAAAATATTAAAAAACAAAAAAAAATATATTATTAGTTTTTATAAAAAAAAAAAACTAATATTTTATTTAACTAATTATAAATATAAAAAAAATATAAAAAATATTTTACTTTTAAAAAAAAAAAATATTTTTTTTAAAAAAAAAGTTAATTTAAAAATTAAAATTAAAAATAAAAAATTTATTTTTTTTAAAAAAAAAAAAATAAAAAAAACTTATATTTTTAATTTAAATGATATAGTTTTTTCTAGACAAAGATATTGGGGTGAACCTTTTCCTATTTTTTATAAAAATAATATACCTTATAATATTTCTATAAAAAATTTACCTTTAACATTACCTAATATAAAAGATAAATTTAATAAAATTAAAAATTTAAAAAAAATAAAAAAATGGTATTGGGACATAAAAAAACAAAAAATAGTTAAAAAAACTAAAAAAAAAAATATTTATCCTTTAGAAACTGATACTATGCCTAGTTTTGCAGCATCTAATTGGTATTATTTAAAATTTATTAATAATATAAATTATGATAAAAATATTATACAAAAAAAAAAAGAAAAATATTGGAAATATGTTGATTTATATTTAGGTGGATCTGAACATGCTAATGGACATCTTATATATTCAAGATTTTGTTATAAATTTTTAAAAGATTTAAAAATCGTTAATTATTTAGAACCTTTTAAAAAATTTATAAATCAAGGTTTAATTTTGAATAAAAGTTATAAAATTTATTTATATAAAAAAACATTAATATCTTTTAATTTAATTAAAAATAAAAAAAAAACACAATATATTTATATAAATAAAAAATTTATTAAAAAAAAAAATATACTTAATTTAAGTTTTTTTTTAAAAAAAAATAAAAAATATAAAAAATATAAAATAAAAAAAAAAAAAGAATTTTATACTGAAATAAAAATAGAAAAGATGTCTAAATCAAAATTAAATATTATAACTCCAGATAATATTATAAAAAAATATGGTATAGATTGTTTTAGATTATATATAATTTTTTTTGGTCCTTTTAAAAAAAAAAAATATTGGAATTTAAAAAAAATAAATGGTATTAAAAGATTTTTAAATAAAATATGGTTATTTTTTATTTATGATATAAAAAATAAAAAAATAAATAAAAATAAAAATGTTATTGATTTATTTAATAAATATTTATATTTAATAAAAAAAAATTTTAAATTATATAAATTACATAAAATAATTAGTATTTTAATGATTATTTTTAATTTATTTAAAAAAAATAATTTTAATTATATTCCTATTTTTAATATATATTTAAAAATATTATTTTTTTTTGTACCTAATATAATACAAGAAATATGGGAAAAATTAAATAATAAAGAAAATATTTTATTATATAAATTAAAATTTAATAAAATAAAAAAAAAATATATTAAATATATTATTATGGTTAATAATAAAAAAAAAGATATAATATATATAAATAAAAAAAAAAATAATATAAATAATATTTTAGAAATTATAAAAAATAAAAAAAAAATAAAATTATTAAAAATAAAAAAATATATTTTTAAAAAAAATAAAATATTAAATATTTTATTTTAAATATTTATTATAAAATATATGTGTAATTATATTTGCTAAACTATCAATACTATCGTAATTTTTTAATTTATTAATTTTTTTTTTAAATAAACTTTCTATTTTATTTTTTATATTCTTTTTATTAGATTTGCCAGAACCTGTTAAAATTAATTTTATAGTTTTAGGATAATATTTTATTATTTTTATTTTTTGTTTAAAAGCCAAAAATAAAATAAAACTATGAAATTGCATTAATCTTTTTAATGATATTATATTTTTACCTAAAAAAATATTTTCCATTATTATTTTTTTTGGATTATATTTTTTTATGTTTTTTTTTATTAAATTATAAATTATAAATAATTTTTTTTTATAATTTATTTTTTTTTTTAATTTAATTTCTTTTAATTTAATTAAAATTATTTTTTTTTTTTTATAATAATATTTAATTATAGATAAACCTATAATATTTAATCCTGGATCTATACCTAAAAAAATAATATAATTCATAACAAAAAATATATAATATCTAGAAATAATTTATTAATGTTTTTAGATATAATTATTTAAATAATTTTTTAAAAAAAAATATTATAAATTAATTATTATAAAATATTATTTAAATATTTTAATTAAATAAAAAATATAAATTATTAATTTTTTAAAAGAAAAGAAAAAAAAAATTATTTTTAAAAAATTAAAATTATATTAAAAATTAATAAAAAATAATATTATATTTATGTATTTAAAAAAAAAATAAAATTATAATAAACAAAAGTATAGTATTAATTATATTAAATTAACAATATAAATAATTAAAATTTTTAATATACTTTTAAAAAAAATATTTAATAAAAATAATTTAAGATAAAAAATTAAATATTAAATAAATTAAAAGAAGGTATAGATAATTTATAAAAACATGTATAGGGGCCCTGGAATAATATAACAATATATAAAATAGAAAATCTAGTTGATTAATAAAATAAGTGATGTTTTTTTTAGTTATGGTCGTTATTTTTTTTTGCAGTTATATTATTAATTATAGATCCTGAATAAAAATAAAACATAAAAAGATATAATGGAATAAATTATATATTATTATAAATCTTTTATTAAAAAAAAATTTATATTTATTTTTAAGTTACAATAAATATATAAAATTAGAGTTATATTATAAGCTTAAATATGTAAAATATATATAATTTAATATATAAAATATAGTTAATTTTATAGTTAAGGTAAATTATAAGGTGATATAAAATTAATGAAATATTTTTTTATTATAGTTAAAAAAAATATATAATATTTTATATTTATATAAGGTTATATACATAAATATTGATCATGGTATAGAAATAACAATTTTCATATTTTTAATAAAAAAAATCTTATTTATAACTATAAAAATAACTTTTATATATGATATTTTATTGATTAGTTTTAAAAAAAAAAGAAGTAATTAAAAAAAATATAAAAATAAATATTATAAAGAAAAAATTTTTAAAATATAAAATTACATTTAATAAAAATTAAAAATAATTAATTAAATTAACAAAAATAAATTATGTCAAAATATATAATAACAGCAGCTTTACCTTATACTAATGGTAATCTTCATATAGGTCATCTTTCAGGTGTTTTTTTACCTGCAGATATTTATTATAGATATTTAAAAATAAAAAAAAAAAAAAACAATATTTATTTCAGGTTCTGATGAACATGGAGTGAATATTTTAATTAAAGCACAAAAAGAGAAAAAAAAAATAAAAAATATAATTAATAAATATCATAAAAATAATAAAAAAATATTAAAACGTTTTAATATTTTGTTAGATAATTATTATAGAACATCTGATAAATTACATCATAAATATAGCCAAAAAATATTTAAAAAATTATATAAAAATAATTTTTTTTTAATAAAAAAAAAAAAACAATATTATGATAAAAAATATAAACAATTTTTAGCTGATAGATATGTTATAGGTATTTGTCCATTTTGTAATTATAAAAAAACATATTCAGATCAATGTTTAAAATGTGGTAATATTATTGAAAATAAGTTAAAAAAACCTATATCTATATTAAGTAAAACTAAACCTATTTTAAAAAAAACTATAAATTTTTTTATACCTTTTAAAAAAAAAAAAAATGAAATAATTAAAATAATTAATATTTTTAAAAAAAAAATGGATAAAAAAATAATAAAAAATATGTTAAATTTTTTAAAGACAGGTTTACATAATAGATCAATTACTAGAGATATAAAATGGGGAATTAAATTACCTATAAAAGAATATAAAAAAAAAGTTATATATGTTTGGTTTGAAGCTATTTTAGGTTATATTACAGCTACAATTAAATTAGAAAAAAAAAAAAAAAAAATTAAATGGAAATTATTCTGGAAAAATAAAAAAAATAAAAATAAAAAAAAATAAAAATATAAAAAAAATAAAAAAAATAATAATAAAAAAATATTTAAATAAAATATTTTATATATTAAAAAAAAATAAAAAAAAAAAAAGAAAGAAAAATTAAAATAAATAAAATATTAAAAAAAATTAAAAATAAAATAAAAAAAAAAAATAAATTTTTAATTAAAGAAACTTTAAATTTTTTTAAAAAAAAAGTAATAAGATATTTAATTATAAAAAAAAAACAAAGATTAGATGGTAGAAAACCTAATAAAATAAGAAAAATAAATGCTAAGGTTAACTTTTTACCAGGAGTACATGGTTCAGTTTTATTTACAAGAGGTGAGACACAAACATTAACAACTGTAACTTTAGGTTCTTCTTTAGATGTAAATAGAATAGATAACGTAGTTCTAGAATCAAATGAAAAATTTTATTTACATTATAATTTCCCTCCTTTTTCTACAGGGGAAGTTAAGAAAATAATGGGTATATCTAGAAGAGAAGTAGGTCATGGAAATTTAGCAAAAAAATCATTAATAAATGTTATACCAGAAAATATACCTTATACTATAAGAATAGTTTCTGATATTTTATCATCTAATGGTTCTTCTTCTATGGCTACAGTTTGTGGAGGGACATTAGCATTAATGGATGCTGGTATTAAAATAAAAAATCCTGTTGCAGGCGTAGCAATAGGATTAATAAAAAGAAAAAAAAAAATAGTTATTTTATCTGATATTTTAGGGGAAGAAGATCATTATGGTGATATTGATTTTAAAATAACCGGAACTATTAAAGGAATAACATCATGTCAAATGGATGTAAAAAAAAAAATTAATTTTTTTAAAGCGAATATATTAAAAAAAATTTTAGTAGAGTCTAAAAAATGTATATTAAAAATATTAAATAAAATGAATAATATATTGTCAAAACCTAGAAAAAATATAAAATCAACAGCACCTAAAGTTTCTTTAATGAAAATACCTAAAAAATTTATAGGTATATTAATAGGAGCTGGTGGTAAAAATATACAAGAAATACAAACAAATACAGAAACAAATATAATAATAACAGAAAAAAAAAATTATGGACATATAGAAATTTTTGGTAAAAATAAAAAAAAAGTAAAAAAAGCTATAAAAATAATAAAAAAAATAATTTTTATCCCAAGAAAAGGTAATATTTATAAAGCTAAAATAAAAAATATAAAAAGTTTTGGTTTATTTGTAGAATTATCAAAAGGAGTAGAAGGATTATTACATATTTCTCAATTATATTTTAATAAATTTAAAAAAATACAAGAAATTTTTAAAATTGGTGATATTATAGAAGTTAAATATTTAGGTAAAGATAAAACTGGTAAGATAAAATTAACTAGAAAAAATTAAATAAAGAAATGAATAAAATAAAAATTATAAATAAAGAAGAATCTGAAACATTAAAAAAATATTTACAAGAAATTAGTAAAATACCTTTATTAAAAAATAAAGAAGAAAAAAAAATAGCTAAAATAATTAGATTAGGGTCAAAAATAAATAAAAAAAAAAGAAAAAAAGCTTTAAAAAAAATAGTAAAATCAAATTTAAGATTTGTAGTTTCGGTAGCTAAACAATATCAAAATCAAGGATTAAGTTTGTTAGATTTAATAAACGAAGGTAATGTAGGTTTAATTAAAGCAGCAAATAGATTTGATTATAAAAGAGGATACAAATTTATTTCTTATGCAGTTTGGTGGATTAAACAATCTATATTACAAGCAATAGCTGATTTTTCTAGATGTGTAAGATCTCCTACAAATAAAATAGCATTTTTAAATAAAATAAATAAAACTTATATATATTTAGAACAAAAATTAAAAAGACAACCAACAGTAAAAGAAATAGCGAAACATTTATCTGTTAAAGATAAAGAAGTAGAAGATGTTTTTAAATATACAAGCAAACATATATCTTTAGATGCACCTATAATAGAGGGAGAAGGTATAACTTTATATGATATTATAAGTTTAAAAAATACGCCTTCACCAGATATTAAATTAAAACATGAATCTTTAAAAAAAGATATAAAAAAATGCTTAAAAATTTTATCTAAAAGAGAAAAACAAGTAATAATTTTATGTTTTGGTTTATTTGGAAATAATCCTATGACTTTTGAAGAAATAGCAAAATTATTTGGATTAACAAGAGAAAGAGTAAGACAAATACAAATAAGTGCTTTTAAAAAATTAAAAGAATCAAAAAAAATAAAAATATTAAAACAATATTTAGGATAAAAAATGAGATATAAAATTAATTTTTTATATCTCTAAACTTTATAAAATTTATTATAAATGTTAATTAAACTTTTATTTTTTTTTTTTTTTATTTTAAATTTTTTTAATGGTATATATTTAATTTTATTATTTTTTAAACCTACTATTATATTTTTTTGGTTATTTATAATATTTTTAATAGATTCTAATCCTAATTTAATAGCTAAAATTCTATCTTTGCATGTAGGGTTTCCTCCTCTTTGTATATGACCTAAAATATTATGCCTAAATTCATATTTTTTAGTTTTTTTTTTAAATATTTTATAAATTTTTTTAGAAAATTTACCTATAACATTATTTTCAGCTACTATTATTATATTAGAATCTAATTTATTTTCTATTTTATTTAAAATATTATTTAAAACAATTTTATATTTTTTTTTATTTAAAAAAATACCCAAGGCACCTATAGCTAAACCACTTTTTAAAGCTAAAAATGGACTATTTCTCCCCATAACTTCTATAATAAAAATTCTATTATTAGAAATAGCAGTATCTTTAATTTTTTCGATAGAATCTATTATTGTATTTAAACAAGTATCATAACCTATAGATTCAGTACCGAAAATATCATTATCGATAGTACCAGGAATACAAATAATATTTATATCAAATTCTTTGCTAAATTTTTGGGCCCCTTCTAAAGATCCATTACCTCCTATAATAATAATAGCATCTAATTTATTTTTTTTTATATTATTATAAGCTTTTACTCTACCTATTTTATTTAAAAAATATTCTGATCTACCAGATCCTAAAACTGTCCCACCTAACCCTATTATATTGTCAATTTTTATATCAAATAAATTAATTAAATTATTATTAATTAAACCATCATAACCATATTTAAACCCAACACAATTTATATTATTTAATTTAGAATATTTAATTATAGAATATATAGCTGCATTCATACCTGGCGAATCTCCACCAGAAGTTATTATTCCTATTTTTTTATACATTTATAATTAGAACATTTGTTTATCTCCTTTTTTTATTTCATCATCATATTCTTCTAGAACATCTTCATCTATACTATTATAATAATTATTAACATTATCTTTATTAATTTTTTCTATTTTCCAAGCTTGTATAGTATTAAAATATTTTACACTACCATCTTTATTTATCCATTCTCTACCTTTTATATTAATATAAATTTTAACTTTATCATTAATTTTTACATAATTTAATAACTCTATTTTATCTTGTATAAAATCAATAATAATATTTTGTGGATATTGTTCTTCAGTTATTAATATTAAACTTCTTTTTTTAAAATTATTTCTAAATTCTTGTATTTTCAATATTTTTTTTATTCGACCTGTTAAATACATTATATTTTTTTTTTTATATATTAATTAATATATATTAATAATTAAAAAATACCCAATTCTAATTTTGCATTTTCACTTATCATATTTTGGTTCCAAGGTGGTTCAAAAGTTATATTAATATCTACTTTATTTATTGATTTAAATTTTTTTTTTATTTTATTTTTTATTTCTAAAATAATATTCTCAGCTAAAGGACAATTAGGTGATGTAAATGTCATTAAAATTATTATTTTTTTTTTTTTTTTTTTTTTTATATTATATATTAAACCTAAATCATATATATTTATATTTAATTCTGGATCATATATTTTTTTTAAAATATGTATAATTTTTTTTTTCATTATGTTTATAAATAAAGAAATATATAATTATATTTATTCTACTATTAAAAATACAGAACCTAAATATTTAAAAAAAATTAGAAAATTAAAAAAAATAAAAAAAAAAATAATGTCAAATAAAATACAAGGTAGATTTTTAAGTTTTTTTTCTAAAATAAAAAATCCTAATACAATATTAGAAATAGGTACATATTTAGGTTATTCTGCTTTATGTTTATCTGAAGGATTAAAAAAAAATGGTTATTTATTAACTATAGAAAAAAATAAATTATATTTTAAAATAGCAAAAAAAAATATAAACAAAACTAAATATAAAAAAAACATTAATATTATATTAGGGAATGCTTTAAAAATATTACCAAAAATAAAAAAAAAATTTGATATTGTTTTTATTGATGCAGATAAAAAAAATTATATTAATTATTTTAAATTAATAAAAAAAAATATAAAAAAACGAACTTTAATTATTGTTGATAATGTTTTATGGAAAGGTTTAGTTATTAAAAAAACAAAAGATAAATTTACTAATTATATTAAAAAATTTAATAAATTTATTAAAAATAATAAAAAGTTAAATAATATAATTTTACCTATAAGAGATGGATTAAATTTAATTATTAATAATTAAATTTTTTTATCATTTATTATTATATATTTATTTAATATTTTTCTAATTTTATCTGAAAAATAAAATAATTTTTTTTTTCTAATTTTATTTCTTATTTTTATTATTTCTTTAATTAAATTATTATTTTCTTTTTCTTTTTCTTTTTCTTTTTCTTTTTCTTTTTCTTTTTCTTTTTCTTTTTCTTTTTTTAATCCTAAAATATTAAATAAAAATATTTTCATTAATTTATTAATTTGTTTTATTTTTTTTTTATTTATTTTTTTTTTTTTTAATTATACATAAATCTATTATTTTATTAATTTTAATTAAATTGAATATTAATAAAGGTATATTGAAATCATCATTAATAGCATAATAACAATTGTAATATAATTTTTTAATATTTATATTTGATTTTTTATATAATTTAATTTTTTTTATTCTATTAAAATAATTAATTAAATAATAATAAATTTTAGATGTTTTTTTTAATGATTTAAAAGAAAAATTTATTATTTTTCTATAATGTGTTTGTAAAAAATATAATTTAATAATTAACGGATTTATTTTTTTAAATTTATCTAAATAAATAAAATTATTTAAAGATTTACTCATTTTTTTATTATTTATATTTAACATATTAACATGTATCCAATATTTAGCCATATTATTATTATTGATAACATTATTTTGAGCAATTTCACATTCATGATGAGGGAATTTTAAATCTAATCCACCTCCATGTATATCAAAATATTTACCTAAATATTTTGTGCTCATTGTAGTACATCCTATATGCCATCCAGGTAACCCATAACTCCATGGTGAATACCATTTAATTTTATTTTTTTTTTTCCATAAAGCAAAATCATAAAAATTTTTTTTTTTATATGTTGATTTATTATATTTTAATTTTTTTATATCTATTTTATTTATTAAAAATCCATATTTTTTATTTTTTTTATTAAATTTATTAATATTAAAATAAATAGAACCTTTAATATTATAAGCTTTTTTTTTTTTTAATATTTTATTTATATTATCTATTTGCTCTATTATATGGCATGTTGTTTTAGGTTCTAAGTTTGGTGATAATAAATTTAATTTTTTATTATTTTTTTTAAAAAATATATAATTTTTTTTATTTAATTTTATATAATTAAATAAATTAATTTTTTTTTTATTTTTTATATAATTATTATTTATATCAGTTATATTTCTTATATATTTTATTTTATATTTTAAATGTTTAAAATATCTAAAAAAAATATCAAACATAATAAAAGTTCTACAATTACCTAAATGAATTTTTTTATATAAAGTAGGGCCACAAACATACATACCTATTTTATTTTTTTTTATAGGTTTAAAAATTTCTTTTTTATGTTTTAAAGTATTATATATATATATTTTTTTTTTAAATTTATTAATTATTTTTTTCATTAAAAAATTATTTAATAAAAAAAAAAAAAAAAAAAAATTAATAATACAAATATGAATGATAAAAAATATTTAAATTTAATTATTAACACAAAAATAGCAGATACTAGTTATATAAAAGGATTAATGATAATAAGACCTTATGGATATAAAATATGGGAAAATATACAAAAAATATTAAATAAAATGTTAATAAAAAATGGTTATGAAAATGTTTATTTTCCTTTATTAATACCTAAATTTTTATTTAAAATAAAAAAAAGAACAATAAAAAACTGTGCTATTGTTACACATACTAAATTTAATATAAAAAACAAAAAATTAAAAATAGATAAAAAATCTAAATTAAATGAAGAATATATAATAAGACCTACTTCTGAAAATATTGTATGGGATAAATTTACTAAATGGATAAAATCTTATAAAGATTTACCTATTTTAATAAATCAATGGGTAAATGTAGTTAGATTTGAATTAAGAAATAAATTATTTATTAGAAATTCAGAATTTCTTTGGCAAGAAGGGCATAGTGCTCATAAAAATAAAAAAAAAGCTTTAATAGAAATAAAAAAAATAAAAAAAATATATAAAAATTTAATTAAAAATTTTTTATCTATACCTTTTATTTCAGGTTATAAAACAGAAAAAGAAAAATTTGTAGGAGCTAAATCTACTTATACTTTCGAAACAATAAGTATAGAAAAAGGAAAATCAATACAACTAGCAACTATACATAATCTTGCCAAAAATTATTCTAAAATGTATAAAACAAAATTTATTAATAATAAAGGACAAAAAAAATATGTATGGGGGACATCATGGGGTATTTCAACTAGATTAATTGGAGCAATAATTATGATACATAATGATAATAATGGATTAATATTACCACCTAAAATAGCTCCTATACAAATAATAATTATACCTATTTATAATAAAAAAAAATATTATCAAAAAAAAATTAAAAAATTAGTCAAAGAAATAAAAAAAAAATTGATAAAAAATAAAATAAGAGTTAAAGATGATTATGATTTTAATATATCTCCTGGAGAAAAATTTTATAAATATGATTATATGGGTGTACCTATAAAAATTATTATTGGAAAAAAAGAAATAAAAGAAAAAAAAATACAAATAACAAGAAGAGATTTATTAAAAAAATTTTTTTTAAAATTAAATAATAATTTATATAAAGAAATATTAATAATATTAAAAAAAATACAAAAAAATATTTATTATATTGCTAAAAGAAAAATAAAAAAAAAAATATATTATATTAATAATTATAATGAATTTAAAAAAAAAATATCAAAAAATGGTGGTTTATTTATTTGTAATTGGTATAAAAATAAAAAAAATGAAAATATAATACAAAAAGAAACAAAAGCTAGTATTAGATGTATATTAAAAAATGTAAATAATAATAAAAAATCTTTATATAGCAAGGAAAAATCTAATTGTATAGTAGCTTTTGGTAAATCTTATTAAAATTTAATTATTTAATAAATATTTAATTATTTTTTTTAAATATTTAATTTTAAATAAATTATTAAACAAAAAAAATAAATTAAATATAACTTTTATTATTTTAATTTTTTTTTTATAAAAAATAAATTTTATTAATTTATTATTAATATTAATTGTTAAATAATACTTTTCTGGGATAAATGAAATATTAGGATTAAAAATATTAATTTCTTTATATCTATTAATAAATTCTGATTTAGTTATATTTATAGGTAATGATTTTTTAGATAAAAAATCTATATTTATATTTATTTTTTTTTTAAAAGTAATATTTTTTTTTATTAAATTAATTATTTTTTTTTTATTTTTAATTTTAACTTTTTTTTTTATAAAAATATTATTTAAATTAGAATCTACACTAATAAATAATAAATTATTATTTATGTTTTCTAATTTTTGTATAACATAATAAAATAATGGATTAGTTATTGAAACAATATATTTATACCCTTTATACAAAGTTTCTTTTATGTAACTATATTGTTTATTGTAATCTTTATAATAAAAAATAACTATTTTATTATCTTTACTTATTTGTTTTTTATTTTTTTTTATTAAATTAATTATTTTTTTTATAGTTAAATATTTTTTTTTTATAGTTTTAAATAATATTAAATTTTTATAATTTTTTAAAAAATATTCATTACTTAATATACCATATATAACTAGTGGTTCTATATATTTCCAATTATTTAAATTTTTTTTTTTTATATATGAAATAATTTTGTTACAAATTTTTTTTATTATATAATTACTTATTTTTTTATTTTTTTTATTATTATTTATAATAGAACGAGTTATATTTAATTTTATATTATTAATTTCTATAATACCTTTTAATATAACTAAAAAATTAGGTATAATTTTTTTTAGATTATCTGTTATAAATATACGTTTTTTATATAGATGTATATTATTTTCTTTTATATCAATAATATTATCATATACTGGCAAATATAATATCCCTTTTAAATTATATTTTTTTTTAAATTTTATCCATAAAATAGGATCATTATAATCTTTATATAAATAATGATAAAATTCTATTGCTTTTTTTTTTTTTATTTTATTATTTATCCAAATAGGATGTTTTTTATTTATTATTTTATTATTAAATTTAATAGGAAATAATAAAAATTTAAAATATTTTTTTAATAAATTTTTAATTAAATTACTATCTAAAAATTTTTTATTTTTTATATGTAAAATTATAGTAGTACCTATTTTAATATTTTTTTTTTTTTTAAAATAATAAATAATATTATCATTAAATATACAATGTATACCACTATTGTTTTTATAAAATCTACTTAAAATTTCAACTTTTTTTGAAACTAAAAAAGAAGAATAAAAACCTATATTAAAAAAACCTAATATACTATTATTTAAATTATTTAAATTATTTAAATTATTTTTTATATCTTTATATGTCATACCTATACCATTATCTTTAATAATTATATATTTTTTTTTTTTATTTAATATAATTTTAATTTCTAATTTTTTTTTTTTATTTATTTTTTTTTTATAAATTTTAATAGAATAACAAGAATAATTAATTAATTCTCTAAGAAAAACATCTTTTTCTGTATATAAATATTTTTTTATAAAATAAAAAAAATTAGGTATTTTACCTTTATTCATTTATTTTTTTATTTATTAAATATATTATTTTTTTATAATCATTAGGTTTGAACCAATATATATCAGTTTTTTTTCTATACCAAGTTATTTGTCTTTTTGCATAATTTCTAGTATTTTTTTTTATTTTATTTATATAATTAATAAATTTTATTTTTTTATTTTTTTTTTTAATTTTTAAATATTCAAAAATTTCTTTATATCCTATAGTATTTAAAGAATTTAAATTAAATTTATAATATTTTTTATATAATTTTAAAGCTTCTTTAAATAAGCCTTTTTTTATTATTAAATCAACATTTTTGTTAATATTATTATATAATAATTTAATATTATTATATTTTAACCCGATACGAATATATTTTTTAAATTGTTTTTTAGTTTTTTTTTTTTTTTAAAAAAAAAGAAAATTTTTTTTTAGTAAAATGTAAAACTTCTAAAGCTCTAATTATTTTTCTTTTATCTTTTTTATTTTTTAAAATAAAATTAAAAAAAAAATTATCTTTTTTTTTTAATTCTTTTAATAATAATTTAATATTTATTTTATTTAATTTATTTCTATAATTATTTATTTTTTTTTTATTTATTTTAGGTATATAATTAATACCTTCAATTATTGTAGTTTCATATAAACAAGATCCACCTACCATAAATAATATATTATATTTTTTGAATAATTTTTTTAATTTTTTATTTATATCTTTATAAAATTTATAAATATTATAATCTTGTTTAACGTTTAAATTACCTATAAAATGATGTTTTATTGTTTTTAATTGTTTTTGAGTAGGACGAGATGTTCCTATTTTTAATTCTTTATAAAATTGTTTAGAATCACAAGAAAGTATTTCTGTTTTATAATATTTTGCTAATTTAATTGTTAAATTTGTTTTACCTATAGATGTAGGTCCGATTATAGAAATTAATATTCTATTCATTAATTATATATTTTATTAATTAAATAATAATCTACTAAAACTAAAGCTGCCATAGCTTCAACAATAGGAACTGCTCTAGGCAAAACGCATGGATCATGTCTGCCCTCTATTTTAAATTTAATTTTTTTATTTTTTTTATTTATACTTTTTTGTTCTTTTTTAATAGTAGATACAGGTTTAAAAGCGACTTTAAAATAAATATCCATACCATTAGAAATACCACCTTGAATCCCTCCAGAAAAATTAGTTTTTGTTTTTTTTGGGCTTATAAATTCATCATTATGTTCAGACCCTTTCATTTTAGTACCTTCAAAACCACTACCATATTCAAAACCTTTAACTGCATTAATACTTAACATAGCTTTTCCTAATTCAGCATGTAATTTATTAAATATAGGTTCTCCTAATCCTATAGGTACATTTTTTATTATACACATTATTGTACCACCTAAAGTATCACCTTCTTTTTGTGTAGATTCTATTAACTTAATCATTTTCTTTGATACTTTTTTATCAGGACATCTAATTATATTTTTTTCTATATCATTTTTATTAATTTTATTATATTTTTTTTTTAATTTAATTTTACCTACAGAATTAACATAAGCATAAATATCTATTTTTTTTAATATTTGTTTTGCTATACTACCAGCTATTACTCTACAAACTGTTTCTCTAGCAGAAGATCTACCCCCACCTTTATAATCTCTTATTTTATATTTTTTATAATAAGTAAAATCTGCATGTGATGGTCTAAAAATATTTTTAATATTATTATAATCTTTAGAAATTTGATCTTTGTTATAAACAATAAAAGCTATAGGAGTACCAGTTGTTATATTATTATACACACCTGACAATATTTTAAAATCATCTTTTTCTTTTCTTGGTGTTACAATTTTAGATTGACCTGTTTTTCTTCTATTAATTTCTTTTTTTATTAAATTTAAATTTATTTTAATTCCAGAAGGACACCCATCTATAATACCACCTAAAGCTAAACCATGACTTTCACCATAAGTAGTTAATTTAAAAATTTTTCCAAAAGAATTACCTGGCATTTTGTTTATTAAATTTTAATATATATTAAATATATTAAAAAATATGACTTTTATAAAATGGAAAAAGATAATTATACTGCAAAAAATATAAAATATTTAAAAGGTATAGAACATATAAGAAAAAGACCTTCTATGTATATAGGTGATGTTAATATAAATGGGTTACATCATTTATTTTATGAATTATTACATAATTCATTAGATGAATTTTTAGAAGGATATTGTAAAACAATAAAAGTAATTATTAATAGTAATGATACATTAACTATTCAAGATGATGGTCGAGGTATTCCTATAGATTATCATAAAAAAGAACGTAAAACTGCATTAGAATTAGTAATGACTAAAATAGGAGCAGGAGGTAAATTTGATACTAAATCTTATAGAATTTCTAGTGGGTTACATGGAGTTGGATTATCTTGTGTTAATGCTTTATCAAAAAAATTAAAAGTAATAATTTATAAAAATAATAATATATATATACAAAAATATTCAAAAGGTAAACCTTTATATAAAATAAAAAAAATAGGTAAAACTAATAAAACAGGGACAAAAATAAAATATACAATAGACAAAAATATAATTAAATATAGAAAATATAATTATAATATAATATATAGAAAATTAAAGGAATTAACATTTTTAAATAAAGGATTAATTATATTTTTTTTTGATAAAAGAAAAAATAAAAAAAAAAAATTTTTATCTAATAATGGTATAATTGATTTTATAAATTATTTAGATAAAAAATCTAAAAAAAAAAATGTAATAAAAAATGACATAATTATAAATGAAAAAAGAAAAAATTTTATTATTGAATTAATTATAAGATATAAATATAGTTCTAGAGAAAAAATAATATCTTTTATTAATAATGTAAATACAGTTGATGGAGGATCTCATATAACAGGTTTTAAAAGAGGATTAACTAGATCTTTTAAAAATTATATTAATTTAAATTTAAATAAAAAAAAAATAAACAATATAAAAGGAAAAGATATTAGAGAAGGTATTATAAGTATAATTTCTATTAAAATTAGCAATCCAGAATTTGAAGGACAAACAAAAACAAAATTGGTTAATAAAGAAATTATAGGGTTAGTAGAAAGAATATTATATGATAATTTATCTAAATATTTAGAAGAGAATCCTAAAAATAGTAAAAAATTAATAAATAAAATTAATTTATCTTATAAATTAAGAATAGCAGCAAAAAAAGCCAAAGAAATTATAATTAATAAAAATATAAAAAATAATAATAAAATAAGTGGTATACCAGGTAAATTATCTGATTGTACTTATGATAATCCAGATAAATGTGAATTATTTTTAGTAGAAGGAGATTCTGCAGGTGGTACAGCTAAACAAGGAAGAAATAGAAAATATCAAGCTATTTTACCATTAAAAGGTAAAATTTTAAATGTAGAAAAATCTATAGAAAATAAAATTTTTTCTAATGAAGAAATAAAAAATATATTTTTAGCTTTAGGAGTTTATTTTAATAAAAAAGGTAATTTAAATATAAAAAAAATAAAATATAAAAAAATAATTATAATGACTGATGCTGATGTAGATGGTAAACATATTTCTTCTTTAATATTAACATTATTATATAAATATATGAAAGAATTAATATTTAAAGGATATATTTATATAGCTAAACCTCCATTATATTTAATTAAAATAAAAAGAAAAAAAATATATATATGGAAAGAAAAAGAAAAAAAAAAATATTTAAAAAAAAATAAAAATATTATTATACAAAGATATAAAGGGTTAGGGGAAATGAATTCTAATCAATTATGGGAAACTACAATGAATCCAAAAACTAGAAAATTAAAAAGAATTATTATTAAAAATATAATTAAAAGTAATAAAATTTTTAAAATTTTAATGGGAGAAAATGTAATACCAAGAAAAAAATTTATTAATAAATATGCAACTTATGCTGATTTAGATATTTAATTTTTTTAATATTGATTTAATAGTAATAGTTGGTTGAGCACCTTTTTTTATCCATTTTTTTATATTTTTTATTTTATTAATATTAATTTTATCTTTAAATGTTTTTTTATGTGGATTATAAGTACCTAATTTTTCTAAAAATTTACCATTTCTAGGTGATTTTGAATTAGCTACTACAATAAAATAAAAAGGGTAATGTTTTTTACCATGTCTTTGTAATCTTATTTTTATCATATATTTTTTATTAATTATATTTATTATATATTATTATATAATAAAAAAAAAAAGACTTGTGGTGTAATGGTAGCACATCAGATTTTGATTCTGACAGTTAAGGTTCAAATCCTTACAAGTCTGTTTTTAAAATATAAATATATTTTTTTTATTTTGTAATCCATTATATATATCTATCATTTTTATTTTTCTTTTATTATTTAATTGACAAATAATTAATTCTAATAATCCATCTTTTAAAATTAAATAAATTTTTTTTTCTTTTTTAATAATATAACCAATTTTATTAATATATATATTTTTTTTAATTTTAATTTTAAAAATATATAATATATATATATTATCATTTACATTTAAATAACACCATGCCGGTTTATAATCAGGTAAACCTAAAATTAAATTATTTATTTTTTTTATTTTATTTTTTAAATAAATTTTAGAATAAAAATTATTAATTTTTGGAGCATATTTATTTTTTTTTTTAAAAAAAAATAAAATTTTATTTATTGTTTTAATTAAAAATTTTTTACATAAAATAGATAAAGTATTAAATAAAGTTTTATAATTTATATTTTTTATTAATTTTATTTTTTTTTGTAAAATTATTTCCCCACTATCTATATTATTATTTATCCAAAAACTGGTTAATCCTGTATAATTTTCATTATTTATAATAACCCAATTAATAGGGCAAGGACCTTTATATAATGGTAATAAAGAAGGGTGTATATTAAATGTACCTATTTTAGGTATTTTCCAAATAACTTTTTTTATTATTTTAAAAGAAATTAATATAAATAAATCAGGTTTTTTTTTTTTTAGTTTTTTTATATTTTTTTTTTTTTCTAAATATTCACTATAAATTATTTTAATTTTATTTTTTATAGCTATTTTTTTTATTAAATTTAAATTATTATTTATTTTTTTTTTATAAGATGTTACTATATATAATATTTTATATGTTTTAGGATGTTTTATTATTTTTTTTAAAGATGGTATACCAAAATATCCATTACTCATGAATATTATTTTAATCAATTTTTTTTATAATTAATGACCTGGCTGGGATTCGAACCCAGGACCCTTACATTAAAAGTGTAATGCTCTACCGGCTGAGCTACCAAGTCTTTTTTTTTATTATATATATTTATTATAAAAAAAACAAAATTAATATACTTTGGAATAATAATTAACTAAAATTATTTTTATATAAAATTTTATTATTTAGTGAAAATTATATTAATAGGATATATGGGATCTGGTAAGACGTTAATAGGGAGTATATTATCATTTTTAACTTATTATCCTATGTATGATCTAGATAATATAATTAATCAAATATATAATTTAAAAATTAATAATATTTTCTATAAAATAGGAGAATATAAATTTAGAATAATAGAAAATATAATATTAAATTTTTTTTTTTATTTAAAACAAAAAAAGGCATTTATTTTATCAGTAGGAGGAGGAACTCCTTGTTTTTTTTCTAATATAAAAAAAATGAATAAAATAGCTAAAACAATTTATTTAAAAACTAATAATTTTATATTATTTAATAGATTATTAAAAGACAATAAAAATAGGCCTATAATTAATAATAGTATATTAAATAAAAAATTATATTTATTTATTAATAAAAATATAATTTTTAGAAATTATTATTATAAACAAACTAAATATATAATTAAAACTAAAAATATTAATTTTATAAATTTAGCAGAATATATAAAAAAAAAAATAAATATATAAATATGCTTGATATTTTTAAAAAATTTTTTTTAAAAAAAAAATTTAAGAAAAAAAAATATTTAGTAGCAGTTAGTGGAGGTGTTGATAGTATGGTTATTTTAGTTATTTTTTTTAAAATATTTAAACATAATTTAGGAGTTTTAAATTGTCATTTTAATTTAAATAATAATTATGATAGTAATATTTTAATTTTAAAATATTGTTTAAAAAGAAATATTAATTTTTATTTTAAAAATTTTAATTTAAAAAAAAAAAGAAAAAAAAAATCTAAACAAATGGTGGCGAGAGAAGTTAGATATAAATGGTTTTATAAAATATTAAAAAAATATAAATATGATTATTTAATTTTAGGCCATAATTTAAATGATAATATAGAAACATTTTTTATTAATTTATTAAGAGGTAGTGGTGTTTTTGGATTAAAAGGTATAAAATTTAAAAATAAAAAAATAATTAGACCTTATTTAATTTTTAATATAAATAAAAAAAAAATTTTAAATTATGCAATAAAAAAAAAAATTAAATGGGTAGATGATAAAAGTAATTTTAAAAATATTTATTTAAGAAATAAAATAAGAAATTTAATTTTACCTTTTTTAAAAAAAAATTTAAATAATTTTGAAAAGAATTTATATAATAGTTTAAGAAATTTAAAATTGGAATATTTATTTTTAAAAAATATAATATATAAAATAAAAAAAAAAATTTTTTTTAAAAGAAAAATTTTAAATTTTAAATTATATTTTTTAAATATAAAAAAAATTTTAAATTTTAAATATTATAATTATATATTATATAAAATATTTTTTAAATATGGTTTTAAAAATAAAAAAAATTTAAATAATAGTATATTTTTAAAATCAGGTAAATTTATTTTTTCTAATAAAAAAAAATTTATTTTAATTAAACATAAAAAATATTTAATTTTTACAAAAAATAAAAATTATAAAATAAAAAAAAAAATAAAAAATTTAGGTTTTTTTTTTATATTAAAAAATATTTTTTTTAAATTAAAAGAAATAAAAAAAAAAAAAAAAAAAAAAAAAAAAATATATATATATTAATAAAAAATTAATTAGATTTCCATTATATATAAGACAATGGAAATATGGTGATTATTTAATAAAAAATAAAAAAAAAATTAAAATAAGTAATATTTTTAAAAAATTAAAAATTTCAATATTTGAGAAAAAATATATTTTATTTTTAATTAATTATAATAAAGAAATAATAGCTTCTATAAATTATAAATTAATAATAAATAAAAAATATTCTGTTACAAAAAAAACAAAAAAAATATTGTTTTTTAAATTTATAAAATAAAATGGTAAAAAAAATAATTAATCATAAAGTAATAGGACGTAAATTAAATTTGTTTTTTTTTTATAAAAATTATAATTCAAGTATGCCTATATGGTTATCTAATGGAGTTTTTATATTAAATAAAATAATAAAAATAATAAATAAATATAATATAAAAAATAAATATGAAGAGATAAAAACTCCTATTTTTGGTAATTATATTTTATATAAAAAATCTAAACATATAGAAAAATATAAAAATAACATGTTTAGATTATTTATTAAAAAAAAAACTTATTTAAAACCTATGAATTGCCCATATCATTGTTTTGTTTATAAAAATTTAAATAATATTTCTTATAGAACTATGCCTAAAAGATTTTATGAATTTGGGACTGTATATAGAAAGGAAAAAAGTGGAGAAATTAATGGTTTATTTAGAATGAATACTTTTACACAAGATGATGGTCATATTTTTTGTTCTAATAGTAAACAAACTATAAAAGAAATAAAAAAAATTATAAAAATAATTTTAAAAATTTATAAAAAATTTAAAATAAAAAAATATAAAATAAGATTATCGTTAAAAGATAAAAATTTTAAACAATATATAGGAAGAAAAAAAAATTGGAAAAAATCAGAAGCTATATTATATAAAATTAAAAAAATAATAGAAAAAAAATATAAAAAAAAAGTAGTAATAAAATACGGTGAGGCAGCTTTTTATGGACCAAAAATAGATTTTATAATAAAAGATACATATAATAGGGAATGGCAATTAAGTACTATACAAATAGATTATAATATGCCAAAAAAATTTAAATTAAAATATATAACAAAAAAAAATAAAGAAAAAACACCAATAATGATTCATAGAGCTTATTTAGGATCTATAGAAAGATTTATAGCAATATTAATTGAACATAAAAAAGGAAAATTACCTATATGGTTAATAAAAACACAATTAGTAATTTTACCAGTTACTTATAAAAATTATAATTATTGTAAAAAAATATTATGTAAACTATTAAAATTAAAAATTAGAGCGATAATAGATAAAAAAAAAGAAAATTTAAATAAAAAAATTAAAATATATGAAAAAAAAAAAATACCATTTATATGTATAGTAGGAGATAAAGAAGAGAAAGAAAAAACTATTTATATTAGAAATAAAAAAAAAAAAATAAAAAAAATTAATGTATTTAAATATATATTAAATTATATTAATAAAAGTTAAAATTTTTAAAAATTATAAAAAAAAAAATAATTTTAGATAAAACATTATCTAAATATAAAAAAAATAAAAATATAAATACTAATAAAGTAAAATTAGTAGGTAGTGACATATTAGAAAATAAGATTTATTATTTAAATGATTTATTAAATATAATAAAAAAAAAAAAAATACAATTAGATGTGGTTACTATTAATAATAATTTAAATCCACCATTAGTTAAATTATTAGATTATAATAAATTTATTTATAATAAAAAAAAAAAAATAAAAAAAAATATACATAAAAAAAATATAAAAATAATAAGATTAAGTCCACAAATAGATGGTCATGATACTAATTTTAAAATAAAAAAAGCTAAAATTTTTTTAAAAAAAAGATTTAAAGTTAAATTTTATGTTTTTTTTAAAGGTAGAGAAATTATTTATAAAAATAAGGGTATGGAATTATTAATTAAATGTTCAAATTTGTTAAATAAATATGGAAAAATTTTAAAATATCCTTATATGGATAAAAATAAAATGTATATGATAATAATACCAATATGAAAAAAAAAATAAAATCAAGTATAAAAAAAAGATTTAAATTAATAAGTAATAAAAATAAAACTAAAAGAAGACAAGCTAACAAAAATCATAATTTAACTAAAAAGAAAAAGAAAAGAAAAAAAAGATTATTAATGTTAATAAAAAGTAAAAAATTTATAAAATATTTAATTTAAAAAATAAATGCCAAGATCTAAAAATATAGTTGCTTCTAAAAAGAGAAGAAAAAAAATAATAAAATATGTAAAGGGTTTTTATGGAGCTAAAAAAAGAAGTTATACTATAGCTAAAAATAGTTATGAGAAATCTTTATTACATTCTTATGTAGGAAGAAAATTAAAGAAAAGAGATTTTAAAAAGTTATGGATAATAAGAATAAATGCTTATATAAGACAAAATACAAATATGACTTATTCTAAATTCATTAATAAATTAAGAAAAAAAAAAATTAATTTGAATAGAAAAGTTCTATCAAATTTTTTTAGTGAAAATAAATTAAATAATTTAGAATTGTTAAAGAATATTTTAAATTAGAAATAATAATGTTTTAATAATTTAGGATAAATTGTATAAGGGAATATAGTTTTAGCTTCTTTTATAAATTCGTAAAAATTATGGTATCTAGTTGAAAAATGACCTAATAATAATTTTTTAGCATTAGATTTTTTAGCTATTTTAGCAGCATCTATAGAAGTAGAATGGCCTTTTTTATAAGCTATTTTAGAATTATTTTTTAAGAATGTAGATTCATGATATAATATATCTACATTTTTAATATATTTAATAATTTTAGGATAATAAGATGTGTCTGTACAAAAGGCATATGATAATCTTGGGGGACGTTTATATGTTAAAAAATTATTATTTATTATTTGACCATTTTTTTTAATAAAATTTTTGCCTTTTTTTATATCAATATAATCTTTTATTTTAATTTCTTTTATTTTTTTTACATTAATAATATTTAAATTTTTTAATTTTTTTTTTTCTTTAAAAAAAAAACCAAAAGTTTGTATTGTATGTTTTAAAGGAAAATTATATATTTTTATATTATTATTATAAATTTTTTTTTTTTTATTAGGTAAATTTATAAATTTAATTGGATAATTAAATTTTAAATTAGACCATTTTATGTGTTCTTTAATAATATTTTTTAACCCTTTAGGAGAAAAAATTTGTAATTTATTTTTACGACCTAATAATTGATAACTTGATAATATTCCAATTAATCCATAATAATGATCACCATGTAAATGCGAAATTAAAATATTATTAATTTTATTAATTTTAATTTTTGAATTTAATAATTGTACTTGTGTACCTTCTCCGCAATCTATTAAAAAAAATTCTTGACCTAAATATAAAATTTGAGAAGTAGGATGATAATTTTTAGTAGGTAAAGAGGAATTATACCCCAATAATAAAACATAGGGTTTATTATTCATAAAAAAAAAATATTTTAAATAAATATAATAAAAATAAATATAAATGTATAAAGAAACACCATTAATTAAACAATATTATAATTTAAAATTAAAATATCCAGATACTATTTTATTTTTTCAAGTAGGGGAATTTTATGAAATTTTTGGATATGATGCTATTTTATGTTCTAAACTTTTAGATTTAACATTGACTAAAAGAAATAAACATAAAAATAATAGTATTTTTTTAGTAGGTTTTCCTTGTAATTCATTAGAAATATATATAAATAAATTGATAAAATGCGGATATAAAATAGCTATTTGTGATCAAAATAATAATAAAAAAAGTGGAGACTTAATAAGTAGAAATGTTACTAATATAGTATCACCAGGTATATCGATTTATGAAAAAATAGAAAAAAAAAAAACATTAACTAAATTTGTAGCGTCTATATATATTAATAAACTAAAGACAAATTTTGGTATTTCTTTAATTGATTTTTCAACAGGAGAATTTTTAACTACTCAAGGATCTAAAAATTATATAAGATATATAATACATTGTTATAAACCTAAAGAATTTTATATACCTAAAAGTATGTTATTTTTTTTTAAAAAATATTTATATTTTAAAAAAAATGCTATTATAACATTATTAGATGATAATTTATTTAATTACAATTTTTTATCTAATATATTATTTAATTTTTTAAAAAAAAATAAAATAAATTTTTATAATTTATTAAATTATAAAAATTGTATAATAAGTTCAGGATTATTAATATATTATATAAAAAAAAATTATAGTTTAAATTTAACTCATATAAAAAATATAAAAAAAATAGAAAAAAATTATTATTTATGGTTAGATGAAACTACAATAAAAAATTTAGAAATAATTAAACCGACAACATCAAATGGGCAATCATTATTAAATATATTAGATAAAACATATACTTCTATGGGATATAGAAAATTAAATAATTGGTTAATGTTTCCATTAAAAAAAATAAAAAAAATAAATAATAGATTAAAAATAATAGATTTTTTTTTAAAAAATAATAAAAATAAAATTAAATTATTAATAGTAGAAAATTTAAAAAAAATTTATGATATAGATAAATTAATGTCTAAAATATCAAATAAAAAAATAAATCCTAATCAATTATATAAATTATTAAAAACAATAAAAAATATAAAAAATATAATTAAAATAATAAAATTAAGAAAAAATTATAAATTATTTAATTTTAAAAAAAAATATATATCAAATATAAAAAAAATTTATAATAAAATAAAAAAAATATTAATAAAGAATCCTATTAATAAATTTAATAAAAATTTTTATATAAAAAAAAAGGTAAATAAAAAATTAGATAAATATAAGATAATATTAAAAAAAAAAAAGAAAAAAATTAAAAAATATTATAATATATATATAAAAAAAAAATTAAATTTATTTTATTTAAATATAAATAAAAATGATAATATAGGATATTTTATAGAAATAAAAAAAAAAGATATAAAAAAAATACCTAAAGATTGGATTATTAAACAAAAATTAGCTACATATTATAGATATAGTACACCTATAATTAATAAATATGAATATTATATATTTATTTTTAAAAAAAAAATATATAATTTAGAAAAAAAAATATTTAATAAAACTATTAATTTTGTTAATAAAAATATTTATCTTTTAAAAAAAACATCTAATTTAATAGCTAAAATTGATGTTTTATTTTCTTTTTTTTTATCTGCTAAAGATAATAATTATATAAAACCTAGATTTGTTAAAAATATATATAATAATATAAAAATAATAGAAGGTAGACATCCAGTTATAGAACAAAATGTAAAAAAATATATACCTAACAATATATATTTAGATAATAAAAATAATCAAGTTTTAATTATAACTGGACCTAATATGGCTGGTAAATCTGCAATTTTAAGACAAACAGTTTTAATAGTTTTAATGGCACAAATAGGTAGTTATGTACCAGCTAAATTTGTTGAATTGAATATAGTAGATAGAATTTTTAGTAGAATAGGGGCATCAGATAATATATCTGTAGGAGAATCAACTTTTATGGTAGAAATGAATGAAACATCTTATATTTTAAAAAATTTTACTAAAAATAGTTTAATTATAATGGATGAAATAGGGAGAGGTACTAGTACATATGATGGAGTTTCTTTATCTTTTTCTATAATTAAATATTTAATAAAAAATAAATTAAAACCTAAATTATTATTTGCTACACATTTTTATGAAATAAAAAAAATTTTATATAATTTTAATAAAAGTATAAAATATAAATATTTATCAATCAAAAGAGAAAAGAAAAAAATTTTATTTAATAGAAAATTAAAAGAAGGATTAAGTTATAATAGTTATGGGATTTATATAGCTAGAATGTCTGGGTTGCCATATAAAATAATAAAAGATTCTAAAAAAATATTTAATAAATTAAATGAAATAAATAATAATAATATTTGTTTTTTTTTTATTAAATTTATTTTATTATTATTTATAATAATAAAAAGTAAAATAAAAAAAATATTAAATATGCGATAGTAGTTCAATAGGTAGAACATAACCTTGCCAAGGTTAAGGTAACGGGTTCGATTCCCGTCTGTCGCTTAAATCTAGTCTAGATGGTGAAATAGGTAAACACGCAGGACTTAAAATCCTGTAATTCAATTCAATGAATTTTGCGGGTTCGATTCCCGCTCTAGACATTATTTATAAAAAAAATGAATTATAAAAATTTTTTTTTTTAATATTCATAATTATACTAATTATACTGTATTAAATTCTACTATACGTATAAATGAATTAATTAATAAAGCTCTAAAATATAAAATGAAAGCTGTAGGAATAATAGATGATAATTTAATGGGTTCCTATAATTTTATTAATGAATTAAATAATGTTAATTTAGTTAAAGAAAAAATTAAAGGTATTATTGGATGCGAAATAAAAGTAATAAATAAAAAAAAACAAGAAATAGATTATATATTAATAGCTAAAAATAAAATAGGTTATTATAATTTAATAAAATTATCTTATTATAGTTATATTAATAAAAATGAAATTTATATAATAAAAAAAATAAAAAAATATAAAGAAGGTTTAATTTTTTTAACTGGTGGTTATAATACAAATATATATAATTATTTAATTAGAAATAAAATAAAAAAAGCACAGTATATATTATCATATTGGAAAAAAATATTTAAAGATGATATTTATATAGAAATTTTTAACAATAAATTAAAATATCAAAATAAAGTTAATAATTATTTAGTTTATTTATCAAAAAAAATTAATATTTTATATATAAATCAAAATAAAACTTATTTTTTAAATAAAAAAGATTATATATTACATAATATTTTATTATGTATAAAAAATAAAGAAATTATTTATAAACCTATTAGTTTTTATAAAAAAAAAAAGGGGTATAGATATGGGTTACCTAATAATAGTTTCTATTTTAAAAAATATGATACAATAAAAAAAAGTTTTAAAAGATATAAAAAAGGTTTTAAAAATTTAAATTTATTATTAAAAAAAATAAAAAATATTAATTTAGAAAATAATAAAAAATTACCAGATAAATTTAATTTACCTAAATCTTTTTATAAAAAAAATAAAAATAAAAAAGAAATAAATTATTTATATTTAAAATATTTAACTTATAAAGGAGCAAAAAAAAAATATGGTAAATTAAAAAAAAAAATAATAAAAAGAATAAAAATAGAATTATCTTTAATTAAAAAAAAAAAATTTGTTAATTATTTTTTAATAGTTAATAATATTAAAAATATAGCAAAAAAATTAAAAATTTATATAGGTCCAGGTAGAGGTTCTGTAGCAGGATCTATTATAGCTTATAGTCTTAATATAACAAGAATAGATCCATTAAAATATAATTTACTATTTGAAAGATTTTTAAATATATATAGAGAAAAAATGCCAGATATAGATTTAGATTTAGATTATAAAAAAAGAAAAAAAATAAATTTATATTTAATTAATAAATATGGTAAAGATAAAGTTTGTCATATTGTTACCCATGGTAAAATAGGTATAAAAACAGCAATAAAAGATTGTGGTAGAGTTTTTAATATACCATTAAAAATAGTTAATAAAATATCAAAAATATATATAGAAAAAAAAAATATAAATATTTTTTATAATAAAAAATTAATTATTTTAATATTTAAATTAGCGTCAAAAATAACAGGATTAATTAGAAATATAGGAATACATGCTTGTGGTATAATTATCTCAAATAAAAAACTAATAAATAATATACCTTTAATGTTATTACCTTTTAAAAATTATAATGTAAAAAATTTATTATTATCTCAATTTGATGTTAAAGCGATAGAAGGATTAGGTTTATTAAAAATAGATTTATTAGGCTTAAAAACTTTAACAATAATAAAAGAAACTAAAAAAAAAATAAAAAAAAAAATAAAATTTAGTTTGCATGATAAAGATACTTATAATTTATTTAAAGGATCAGAAACTATTGGAGTTTTTCAATATGAATCTATAGGTATACAATCTTTTATAGGACAATTAAAACCTAAAAAATTTATTGATTTAATAGCTTTTAATGCGTTATATAGACCAGGCCCAATAAAAAATATCCCTAAATATATAAAAAGAAAAAATGGATTAGAAAAAGTAACTTATGATTTGCCTATAATGGAAAATTTATTAAAAGAAACTTATGGTATAACGATATACCAAGAACAAGTTATTTTATTAGCTAATTTAATTTCAGGAATAGACGAAAATAAAGCAGATCTTTTAAGAGAAGCTATAGCTAAAAAAAATACAAATGCATTAAAAATTTTTAAAGAAGATTTTTATAAAGGTGCATTAAATAAGGGGTATAATATAAAAATATTAAATAAAATTTGGAGAGATTGGGAATCTTTTGCTAGTTATGCTTTTAATAAATCTCATGCTACTTGTTATGCATATATATCTTTTAAATCAGCATTTTTAAAAAAACATTATCCTATAGAATATTTATCAAGTCTTTTAAATAATTCTTTAGATAATTCTAAAAAACATAAAAAATTTTTAAATGAAGTTAAAAGAATAAAGATAAAATTTTTGTTACCTGATATAAATAAAAGTAAAGGTACATATATAATAGAAAATAATAAAATAAGATATGGTTTTAGAGGTATTAAAGGTATAGGAGAAAAAGTTTCTAATAGTATATTAAAATCTAGATATAATAAAGATTTTAGCTCTATTTGGGATTTTCTTTATAGAAATGATTTAAGAATAGTTAATAAAAGGATAGTACAAATTTTAATAAAAACTGGTAATTTTGATAATTGGGGTATTCCTAGAGAACAATATTTTTTAAAATCTAAAAAAGATCCTAAATTAAATTTAATTGAATTAATAATGAAAAATATATCATTATTAAAAAAACAAAAATATAGTTATTTATATATAAAAAAAAAAATAAAAAAATATTTAAAAAATAAAAATAAAATAAATGATATTGAATTAATTAAAAATTTAAAAGAAGAAAAAGAAAATTTAGGGTTATTAATAAGTAAAAAACCTTATTATATAGAAAATAGAGTATTTAATATTATTAATTTAAAACAATATAAATTAAATATATATTTTGAAAAAAAAATAATTTTAATAAGAGGATTTATTTTTAATATAAAAATAATTAATAATAAATGTTATATTTTGTTTATAGATTATAAAATAAGTGATTTAACAAAAATAAAAAAATTTTTTATATTATTAAATTTAGCAAAATATTATAAAATTATTAAAAATAATCGTAATATGTTTTTTGTAATTAAATATAATATAGAAAAAAAAAAAATATTTGATATTTATTTATTAAAAGATATGTTTAATTATTTTAAAACAATAAAATTAATATTATTTTCAAATAAAAAAGAAATTAATTTAATAAAAGAAATAAAAAATATTTTAGAATTACCTATAAAAGAAAAAAAAATAATATATAAAGATGTAAAATTTATAATAAAAAATAATAATTTTATAATATATGAAAAATTATATAAAAATTTAAAAATTAAAAAAAAAAATTTATATTTCTTAACAATAAAATATCCAAATATTAAAATAGTTTTTTTAAAATAAATAATTTTTTTTTAATAAATTATTTATCTTACCTTTTCTTTTTGATAAATTTATATATTTATGTGTTTTTTTTTTATATATAATACCTAAAGGTATAGGTAAATTTTTATATAAATAGTTAAAATTGCATAAAATATAAGATAGTGTTAAATTGTTTTGATTATGTATCCAAATTTTTTTTTTTAATAAAATATTATATTTTTTTATTATAGGTAATAATTTTAATTTATTTATAATAATAGCATATTTTTTATTTTTAATAAAAAAAAATAAAGGTTTATTATGTTTTAAAATTATATAAGATTGATTTTTATTTTTTTTGTTATAAATAGGACAATATTGATATATTTCTATAAAAGAGGTACCCTGATGTTTATAAGCGGCTTTTAATATTTTTTGTATATGTTTAAAGTCATTATATAAACATCTAGCTAAAAAAGAACATCCTGAACTTAAAAGTAGCGATAATGGATTAAAATTATTATAATTAATTTCTTTTCCTTTGGTTAAAGCTAAAACACCATTATTTATAATTAAAATATTAATATTAATATTTTTTTTTACTATATGTAATAAATGATTAATACCTATTAAATAAGCATCACCATCACCTGTTATTATCCAAATATTTAATTTAGGATTAGATAATTTTAAACCAAAAGCTATAGGAAAAGAACGTCCATGTATTGTATGTATACCTAAAGTATTCATAAAATACGGAAATCTAGAAGAACATCCTATACCAGAAATTAAAACAATTTTATTTTTTTTTAATTTTATTTTTTCTAAAAATTTGCCTAATTGATATAAAATAGAATAATTACCACAACCTAAACACCATTGTATTTTTTTATATAAAATATCATTATTATATTTAAAAATATTCATATTTTTTTTATATTTAATTAAAAACCCGAGTGGCGAAACGGTAAACGCGCTGAATTCAAAATTCAGTTTTTTAAGGGTTCAAATCCCTTCTCGGGTATATATTTAAATGTATCTAAAAAAAATTATAAAAGATAATTTTAAAAAAAAATATATATATATTTTACCTAATTATTATTATTTAAAAAAAATACAATATTTATATATAAAAATATTAAATCCAAAAGATAAAATTTATAAAATACCTAATATATTTATAACATATAAAAATTTTTTAGAAAAAATTATTAAAGTAAAAATAAAAAAAATAAATTTTTTTTTTATTTTTACTTTTTTTAAATTTATTAAAATTAAAAAAGAAAAAAAAAAAATTAATATAATTTATAAAATATTAAAATATTTTAATAAAAGGGAGGAACAAGGAAAAAAAAATAAAAATAAAATAAAAATAAAAAATATAAATATTAATTATAAAGATTTTATTTTTTATTTAAAAAGAAAAAAAAAAATTTTTAAAGGTTTAGCTTATAAATTAATATTAAGTAAAAAAAAAAAAATTAATAAAAAACAATTTATTTTTTTAGGAATTAAAAAAAATAAAATAATAAAAAAAATATTAAAATATAAAAAATCTAAATATTATTTATTTAATAATTATAAAGTAATAAAAAAAAAAAAAATAATAAAAACATATAATGATATTGAAATGTTTTTTTTTATAGAAAAAAAAATAATTAATTATATAAAAAAAGAAAAAAAAATTACTTTTATTTTTACTAATACAATACAAAATATTTTTTTTTTAAATTTTTTAAATAATAAAAGAAATAAAATAAATTATAATTTAAATTATAAATTAGATAATTTAAATATACATTTTTTTTTTATTAATTTGTTTAAATTTTTAATTAATATAAAAATAAAAAAAAATATATATTATTGTAAAAGATCTATATTATTTAATTTATTAAATAATTATTTTGTTATTTTTTTTATTAAAAAAAAAAATAAAATAATAAATAAATTAAATGAAAATATAAATTATGTTAAATTAAAAAAAAAATATATAAATAAAACTTTATTATATAATTTTTTAATTAATAAAAATTATATTTATAATTTTAAACAATTAATTTATAAAATAAAAAAAACAAATTATTATGAAAATATTTATTTATATAAATTTAAAAAATTTTTAATATATATAAAAAAAATAAAAAAAATAAAAAAAATATATAAATTATTTAAATTTTATATAAAAAAAGAAAAAAAAATAAATTTAATTAATATAAAATTTAATAATAAAATAGAAATTATAAACTACAAAAAATTTATTAAAATAAATAAAAAAACAACTTATATATTAATATTAAATGCAATAAAAAAAAGTAACCCAAAAAAAATTAAAAACTTAATTAATATATCTAAAATTATTATATATAATAAATATATAAAAAAAGAAATTATATCATTATTAATAAAATATAAAAATAAAATTATTAAAACAGTCCCTAGTTATAATTTAAATATTTTAAGAAATAAATTAGTAAAAATAAATCAAAATAAACAATCAATTAAAATATTAGAAGATTTTATTAAACATAAAGGTATTTCTTTTACTTTTTTAAATATATATAATTATAATAAAATAAAATTTTATTATAATTATATTTTAAAAATAAAAAAAAAAAAAAAAGATAAAATTATTTGGGTTTTTATTGCATAAAATATTGTATAAATTATATAAAAGATATATTAATAAAATATTAAATTTAAAAATAATTAATAAAATAAAAAAAAGAATAAAAAAAATAAATAAACAAGTTTTTTATAAATATTATGATAAATTTTATATAAAAATTAATAATGAATTAAATTATTTATATAATATAATACCTTTATATGTTTTTAATATAATAAATAACGATAAAATATTAATTTTAAATGGAAATAAAATAAAAATTTTATATTTAGAATATATAAAAAAAAAAAAAATATATATAAAAAATAATTATTATATAATAAATGGAAAAATAGATAGAATAGATAAATTTAATAATAATATTAGAATAATTGATTATAAATCTTTTTATAATAAAAAAAATATACTTAATATAAATGAAAAAAAAATAAAAAATATTTTTAAAACAAAAAATAAAAATATACTTCAATTATTGATATATTATATGATAATAGAAAGTAAAAATTATAATATTAATTGTTTAATTTATTATCCGAATATTATTAAATATTTAAAAATAAATAATAATATATATATAAAAAAAAATATAATAAAAAAAATAAAAATATATTTATTTAAATATATAAATAAAATAATTAATAATAATTTTATAGATAATATTTTAGATTATTAATCCTATTTCTTTTTTAATTTTATTAATTTTTTTTTTAGCAATTTTTTTAGATTTTAAATAACCTTTATATAATATTTTTTTTATTTTTTGTTTATTATTTAATAAATAAATAAATTTTTTTCTTTCTTTGTTAAATTTAAATAAAATATATCTAAATAATTGTTTTTTTATATTATAGAATCCTATTTTATAAGCTTTTATTTTTTCTGATATATAATTATATTCATCTTTTTTTGCTATTAATTTATATAATTTTAATAAAACAGTGTTTTGTACTTCTTTATATGATAAATTTATTATAGATTTATTTATAGTTTTTATATTCATAATTTGTTTTTCTAGTTTTTCTTTAGTATCAAAAATATTAATTATATTTTTTTTTGATTTACTCATTTTATACCCATCTGTACCAGGAATAATATATTTATTTTTTATTTTTATATTAGGTATAATAAAAATATCTTTTTTTAATTTATTATTTATATTTTTTGCTATTTTTCTACATATTTCTATATGTTGTTTTTGATCTTTACCTATAATAACTTTATTTATATCATATAATAAAATATCAGAAGCCATTAATATAGGATAATTAATTGTGCCAGTATTATATGATATTTTTTTTTTATTTTTTATAGCATGCGATAATTTTAATCTGTTAAAAGGGTAAAAACAATTTAAATACCAAAATAATTCATTTATTTCTTTTATATCAGATTGCCTATAAAAATAAATGTTAGATTTATTTATAAAAAAAAAAGATAATAAAGCAGCTGCTGTTTTATAAATATTTTTATTTAAAATAATAGGATTAACATAATTAGTTAATGAATGTAAATCAGCTATCATTATAAAAAATTTATCTTTTTTATATTTTTTAATATAAGATAACGTAGGTAATATTACTCCTAAAATATTACCTATATGGGGTATACCAGTACTTTGTATTCCAGTCATATATCTCATATATTATTTATTTAATGGTAAAACATTAACATATGTTTTTTTTCCTTTTTTTTTATAATTTACATAACCATATATATTAGAATGTATAGTAAAATCTTTACTTATATATGTATTTTTTCCTATATAATATTTATTACCACGTTGTCTTAATATAATTTGCCCAGGTTTTGTATAAGTACCACTAAATTTTTTTATACCTAATCTTTTACCAATTGAATCTCTACCATTTTTAGTACTACCTACACCTTTTTTATGTGCCATATTTTTTTATATATAATATTTTTAATTTTGTTATTTTTTGTCTAAAACCTATTTTTTTTTTATATCCTTTTCTTTTTTTTTTTTTAAATATAATAATTTTTTTATTTTTAATAGTTTTAATTATTTTTGCTTTAATAATTATATTTTTTATATAAGGTTTACCTATTAATATTTTTTCTTTTGAATATATTAATAATATTTTTTTAAATTTAACATATTTTTTTTTTTTTTTTATCTTATTAACATAAATATATTTTTTAGGATAAACTAAATATTGATGGTTACCTAACATTATAATTGCTTTTTTATATTTCATTTTTAATATTTTTTTTATAAAAATTAATAATTTTATAATTTATTTTTTTTTTAAAATATTTATTTAACATATTAATTTTTAATCTAATTTGTTTCATAGTATTTCTATTCCTAATAGTAACTGTTTTATCAAATAAACTAATTTTATCTATAGTTATACAATAAGGAGTACCAATAGCATCTTGTATACGATATCTTTTTCCTATACTTTTTTTATCATCATAAATAGTATCATATTTATATTTTAAATAATTAAATATTTTTTTAGAAAATTTTATAATATTTATATTATTTTTTATTAATGGTAAAATTGCTATTTTATTTGGAGATAAAAAGAAAGGTAAATTTAAATATATTCTTTTTATATTATTTTTTTTTTCTATAATTATAGAATTACTTAAAATAGAATAAAATGTTCTATCTAACCCTAAAGATGTTTCTATAACATAAGGTATATATTTTTTCTTTTTTTTTATATCATAATATGTCATTTTTTTTTTAGACATTTTTTGATGATTTGTTAAATCATAATTCTTTCTAAAATGTATACCTTCTATTTCTTTAAATTTATTAATATATTTAAATTCTATATCTGTAGCATATATAGAATAATGGGAAAGTTTTTTATGTTTTTTTTTACGATAATATTTATATCCCAAATTTAAATTTAAATGCCATTTTAATCTATTTTTAATCCAAAATTTATACCATTTTTTTTCTTCTCCAGGACAAACGAAAAATTGCATTTCCATTTGTTCAAATTCTTTTGTTCTAAATATAAATTGTTTAGTAATTATTTCATTTCTAAAACTTTTACCTATTTGTGCTATTCCAAAAGGGATATTTAATTTATTTTTAAAATTATTATAATTAATAAAAATACCTTGAGCTGTTTCTGGTCTTAAAAAAGTATATATTTTTTTTTTTTTAAAATTGTTAATATTAATTTTAAACATTAAATTAATTTTAACTATTTTTTTTATTTTATATTTTTTTAAAAAAACATATTTATTAATTAAATTATTTAATTTTTTCTTATTATTTATTTTTGATATTTTTTTTTTTTTTTTATTTTTTAATTTTTTATTAATTAAATTAATAAAATCATTAAATTTATATTGTTTATTTTTTAATATAACATAATAATCATAAAAATGTTTTTTATGACCAGATGCTACCCAAACTTTATTATTCATTAATATAGAAGTTTCTATCCCTATAATATTTTCTCTATATTTTACCATAAATTCCCACCAATATTTTTTTATATTATTTTTTAATTCTAACCCGTTAGGTCCATAATCATAAATACCTTTAATACCATTATATATTTCGCTAGATTTATATATAAATCCATAATTTCTTGCAAAATTAATTATATAATTTATATTTTTTATTTTTTTTTTCATAAAAATGGTATCTCCCGGAATTGAACCGGGGACACACGGATTTTCAGTCCGTTGCTCTACCAACTGAGCTAAGATACCTATACTTTTTTAATATAATAATTAGTTATAACAATATATTTAAAAAAATATAAATATTTTTTTAATGAAATATTAATTAATTCTAAAAATTTTTTATCAATTTTTTTATTATTATAATATTTATTAATTAATTTAATATTTTTTTTTCCTTTAAAAAATAAAGGATTAGTAATTATATCTAAAGCAATATATTTAAATATTAATTTATTTATTTTTTTTTTATTTTTTGTGTTAATTTTAAATCCTACAATAGAAACAATTTTATTATTATAATGATTATAATTAAAAATATATGGTTCTTTTATTTGTAAAAAATCACTAATTATAATTTTTTCTTTAAACATTATACTTTTATCTAATAATATATCTTTTATTAAATTTTTTTTATATTTAATTTTTAATAAATCTTTAATATCTTTACACTTTTTTTTTATACTTATTAAAAGTAATTTATTTAATATTTTTTTTATTATAGAACTACCTTCTAAAAAATCATTACTAAAACTTAATTTAATAACATAACCTAAATTTTTTTTTTTATTAATTTTAGATTTAATTAACCCAAATTTTAAATTATTATCTAATATATTTTTTTTTTCTTTATTTCTTAAATATTTAATTGCTTTTTTAAAATTCCAATTTTTTTTAATTAAAGATAATTTACAAGATAAAATACTGAATTTAGTTTTTTTTCTTAATTTTAATATTTTATTAATTTCTTTCTTTTTCATCTTTTTTTTTTTTTATATTTTTTTCTCTTTCTTTAATACCTAAAAAAATAGATTTAGTTAATTTATTTAATATATAATTAACAGATTTAGATAAATCATCATTAGCTGGTATAGGTAAATCTATATAATCTGGATTAGAATCTGTATCTATTATTCCTATAGTATATATAGATTTTTTATAAGCTTCTTTTACAGCTATTATTTCTTTATTAACATCAACTATAATAGCAACTAAAGGTAATCTATTCATATTAGAAATAGAACCAAATTTTTTTTTTATTTTTTTATATTTCCTATTAATTAATAATTTTTCTTTTTTAGATAAATATTTATATATAGTTTTTTGTTGTTTTTTTATTATTTTTTTTTTTTTTATAGATAATCTAGTATTTTTTATATTAGTTAATAAACCTGCAGGCCATTTATAATTTATATAAGGCATTTTTACTAGTTTAGCATATTTTTTAATTATATTTTTAATTTGTTTTTTTGTACCTATAAATAATATAATACCACCTGATAAAGCACTTTTTTTTAATATAGATTTAGCTTTATATATATATTTAATAGTTTTTATAGGATCAATTATATCATATTTATTTTTATTAAATAATATAAAATTTTTATTTTTTGGATTTCTATATTTTTTTTCATGACCCCAAAAAACTTTATTTTTATATATTTTTTTTAAATTTTTTTTTATTATTTTTTTATTAACCATACTAATTAACGTTTAGAAAATTGGAATTTTTTTCTTGATTTTTTTCTACCAAATTTTTTTCTTTCTACTTTTCTAGAATCTCTAGTTAATAATTTATTTTTTTTTAAAATTTTAAAATTAATTTTATCAATTTTACAAAATATTCTAGATAAAGCTAAAATAATAGAATCAGTTTGTCCACTTAAACCACCACCTTTTACATTAATATTAATATTAAAATTATTTTTTAAATTATTTGTTAAAATAAAAGGATAATCTATTTTATTTAAATAATAAATATTATTTTTAAAATATAAATTTATATCTTTTTTATTAATTTTAAAAGAATAATTATTTTTAGTTTTTCTTAAATAAATTTGGGCAACAGCATTTTTTCTTTTACCTATTGAATAATAATATTTCTTCATTTAAAAATTATAATTAATTAATTTAAGATTTAAATTATGTTTTTTATTTTCGAATATATATAAATTTTTTTTTGCATATTTTCCTAATAAATTTTTAGGTAACATTCTAAATATTGATTTTTTAATAATTAAATTAGAATTTTTATTAAATAAATATTTCATAGTATATTTTTTTTTATTACCTACATAGCCAGTATATTTATAATATATTTTTTTTTTTATTTTATTTTTATTTAATTTAATTTTTTTAGAATTTATTATAATAACTTTATTTATAAAATTAAAATTTGGAGTATAATTAATTAAATTTTTACCTATTAATAATTTAATTACTATAGAAGATAATCGACCTAATATTTTATTTTTAGCATTTATTAAATAATTATAAGTTTTTTTTTTAAAATAAAATTTTGTTTTTAAATTTAAATATTTCATATTATTATAAAAATAATAATTTATTAATATATAATAATTAAATTATATATTTATAATTAGTATAATTTAAAATTTTATGAATAAAAAAATAATTGGTATAGATTTAGGTACAACTAATTCTTGCATAGCAATAATGGAAGGACAAAGTCCTATAGTTATACCTAATTCTGAAGGTAAAAGAACTACACCATCTATAGTAGCTTTTACAAACCAAAATGATAAATTAGTAGGGGATCCAGCAAAAAGACAAGCTGTTACAAATTCTCAAAATACTATTTATTCTATTAAAAGATTTATAGGGAGAAAATATGATGAAGTTAAAAATGAAATAAAAAATTTTCCATATATAATAAAAGAAGGTAAAAATAATACTCCGTGTGTAGAGATTAAAGATAAATTATATACACCTCAAGAAATATCATCTATAATTTTACAAAAATTAAAAAAGGATGCTGAAGATTATTTAGGGTATGAAATAAATAGAGCTGTTATTACAGTACCTGCTTATTTTAATGATACTCAAAGACAGGCTACAAAAGAAGCAGGAGAAATAGCAGGATTTAAAGTAGAAAGAATTATAAATGAACCAACTTCTGCATCTTTAGCATATGGACTAGATAAAGTAAATAAAAACACTAAAATAGCAGTATATGATTTAGGAGGGGGTACATTTGATATATCTATATTAGAATTAGGAGATGGAGTTTTTGAAGTATTATCTACAAATGGAGATACTCATTTAGGAGGTGATGATTTTGATCAAATTATAATAGATTGGATAGCTGAAGATTTTTTAAAAGATGAAAATGTAGATTTAAAAAAAGATTCTGTAGCATATCAAAGATTAAAAGAAGCAGCAGAAAAAGCAAAAATAGAATTATCTTCTAATATAGAAACAGAAATAAATTTACCATATATAACAGCTACAGATAGTGGACCAAAACACTTGATAAAAAAATTAACTAGATCAAAATTCGAACAATTATCAGATAATTTAGTTAAAAGAACAATAAAACCATGTGAAAAAGCTTTATCAGATGCTAAATTAAATAAATCAGAAATAGATGAAGTTATATTAGTAGGTGGTTCTACTAGAATGCCTAAAATACAAGAAATAGTAGAAGATTTTTTTGAAAGAAAACCATCTAAAGGTGTAAATCCAGATGAAGTTGTAGCAGTAGGTGCTGCAATTCAAGGAGGTGTTTTAACAGGGGATGTTAAAGATGTTTTATTATTAGATGTAACGCCATTATCTTTAGGGATAGAAACAATGGGAGGTGTATTCACAAAATTAATAGAAGCTAATACAACTATACCTACAAAAAAATCAGAAATATTTTCTACAGCTACAGATAATCAATCAACTGTAACTATAAGAGTAGGTCAAGGGGAAAGACCTATGTTTAATGATAATAAAGAAATTGGTAGATTTGATTTAGTTGATATACCTTTAGCTCCTAGAGGTGTACCACAAATAGAAGTTACTTTTGATATAGATGCTAATGGTATATTAAATGTTTCTGCTATGGATAAAGGTACTGGTAAAAAACAATCAATAAAAATACAAGCTACATCAGGATTAAGTAAAGAAGATATAGAAAGAATGAAAAAAGAAGCAGAAGAAAATTTAGAAGCTGATAAAAATAAAAAAAAAGAAATAGAAAAATTAAATATAACAGATACTTTAATTTTTCAAACAGAAAAACAAATAGAAGAAAATAAGAAAAAAATATCAAAAGATAATTTAAAAAAATTAAATAAAATAATAAAAAAATTAAAATCTGCATATAGTATAAAAGATTTTGAAAAAATAGACAAATATACTAAAAAATTAAATGATTTATGGAATATTGTAAGTAGAGATATTTATAGTAATGAAAGTACTACTAATAAAGATGATAATGAAGAAAAGGTACAAGATGCAGATTATGAAGAAATAAAAAAATAATTTATTAATAATTAAATATAACCTCGAAAGGATTCGAACCCTTAACCTTCTGATCCGTAGTCAGATGCTCTATCCAATTGAGCTACGAGGTTATAAATATTTATGAAATTTTTAGAAGATAAAAGAATATTTTTAATAGATTCTTTTTTGTATATATATAAATATTATTATTATTATAAAAAGTTTTATGAAAAAAAAAAAAGTATATTAATAGGTTTTTTTAATTTTATAATTAATATATTAATTAAAAAAAAACCTACATATATTATAGCTGTATTTGATGGAAAAATAAAAAGAAATAAAAAACGTTTATTTTATAATAATTATAAAATAAATAGAAAAAAAATAGATATTAATATAGAAGAAGTATTAAATATAATATTTAATAATTTAAAAAAATTAAATATACAATATGTTTATAAAAAAAATTTAGAGGCAGATGAAATTATAGGATCATTAAAAAAAAAATATGAGAATTTAGGATATAACAATTATATATATACAGATGATAAAGACTATTATCAATTAATAACAAATAAAACTTTTATAATAAATAAAAAAAAAACAATAAATAAAAATTTTATATTAAAAAAATATAAATTAAAAAAAATAAAACAATATATAGATTATATAAGTTTAATAGGAGATAAATCAGACAATATACCTGGGATACCTAAAGTAGGAAAAAAAACAGCAAATATATTATTAGATAAATATAAAAATATAGAGGATATTTATAAATATATTAATGATATAAATAATAAAATAAAATTAAAAATAAAATATTATAAATATGTAGCATTATTATATAAAAAAATAGTTAAAATAAATATAAATATAGATATTGATATTAAATTATTACCTAGAATTAAAATAAAAAAACAAAAAATATTTAATATTTTATTAAATATTCATAGATATTTTTTTTTAAAAAGATTAAAAAAAATAAATATAATTAATTAAAATGATAAAATATGATTTATCAATAATATTAACTGGATATTCAGGAGAGGGTATACAATATATAGGACATCATTTTTGTTATATTTTATATAAAAAAAAAATAAATTTTAAAACATTTATTGAAATACCCTCAGAAATTAATTCTCCTATAAAAGAAAAAGAAAATATATCTAATTTTATAATTAGATTTTCTAATAAAAAAATAATAAGTTACTATAATAAAGCTTTTTTATTATTAACAACAAATTATAATTCTTTAAAAAAAAATATAAATAATATAAAAAAAAAAGCTATAATTATATTATATTTTGATAATTACAATAAAAATTTATTAAAAAATGATAAAAAACTTTTATTTAAAATAAAAAAAAAAAAAATAATATATATTAATAGTTTAAAATATATAAAAAATAAATTTTTAATTAAAAAAAAAATTAGTTTATCAAAAAAAAAATTTATAAAAAATACATTAATTTTGGGGTTTTTATTTTATTATTTTAATTTATTTGATAAAAAATTAAGTTATAAATTTTTTTTTAAAAAAAAAAATAAAAATATAGCTTTATTAAATTATAAAATTTTAAAATTAAGCTTAAAAATAGCTAAAAAAAAAATAAAAAATAAAATAAAAATAAAATCTAATTATAAAAAAAAAAGAAATATAATTAATGGGAATTATTCAATTGTTATTGGTTTATTATATTTTTCTATTAAATCAAAATTAGGGTTATTTTATTCTAGTTATCCTATTACTCCTTCAACTACTATAAATGATTATTTTAAAAAAATAAAAAAAAATTTCAATATAATAATAAATGATTCCGAAGATGAAATAAGCGCTATTTGTTCGTCAATAGGGGCTTCTTTATCTGGTAAAAAATTGGGTATAGTTGCTACTTCAGGTCCAGGTATGTCTTTGATACAAGAATCTTTAGGATTAGCAGTAGTTTTAGAAGTACCGTTAATTATTATAAATGTACAAAGAGCTGGGCCTTCTACAGGTTTACCAACTAAAATAGAACAATCTGATTTAATGCAATCAATTTATGGTAGACATGGAGAAGCTCCTATACCAATAATAGCAATTAATAATATAAAAAATGTATATAAAATAATAATTCTTTCTTGTAAATTATCAATTAAATTTAAAACACCTATTATAATTTTAAGTGATTCTTTTATTTCTAATAATTTAATTTTATTTAAATTTAAAAAATATAAAATTAAAGTTTTAAAATTTAAAAAATTAATAAATAAAACAATAGGTGGGTTAAGTGATATTAATAAACATCAAAAAAAAATTAAAAAAAGACAAAAAAAAATTAATTTAATTAAAAAAAAAATAAAAAAAACCTTACAATATATTTTTTATGGTAAAAAAAGTGGTTCACTATTAATTATAGGCTGGGGGTCAACATATGAAATAATAAAAGAAACAGTTAAAATTTTATTAAAAAAATATAAAATAGGATATATTCATTTTATTTTAATTTATCCATTAAATTATAATATTTTAGATAAAATTTATAAAAATTATAATAAAATATTAATTATAGAATTAAATAATAAACAATTTATATATATAATTAAAAGTTTTTGTAAAAAATTAAAAAAAATTTATAGTTACAATCAAATTAATGGCGAACCATTAAAAATTAAAAAATTAATATATTATATAAAAAAATTACTTAAAATTAGTAAATAAAGCTTTTTTTTTAATAAATTTTAATTTAATTGTACCTAATTTACCATTTCTATGTTTAGCTATGATTAATTCTGCTTCTCCTTTACATGAACTTTGATTATAATCCCAAAATTTAAATCCATAATATTCCGGTCTATATAATAATAATACTATATCCGCATCTTGTTCTATAGCCCCAGATTCTCTTAAATCAGTTAACATTGGTCTTTTATATCCCCCTCTAATTTCAGCAGCTCTAGATAATTGAGAAATAGCAATTATAGTTATTTTAAATTCTTTTGCTATATATTTAATATTTCTTGAAATAGTTGATATTTCTTGTTCTCTATTATTTAATCTTATATGTGTAACATTAATTAATTGTAAATAATCAATAATTATAACTTTAACTTTATATTTATATATTAATTTTCTACATTTATTTTTTAAATCTATTATAGATAAAAAAGAAGAATCATCTATATAAAATGGATATTTTTTAATTGTTTTTATTTTTTTTTTTAATATTTTTTTTTCTTTTTTATTTAATTTATTATTTTTTAATTTTTCATAATTTAAATTAGTTTTTAAAATAATTAATCTAGTTATTATTTGATAATAAGACATTTCTAATGTAAATAAAGCTAAAGGTATTTTTTTTTTTATTAGTTTAATTATTAAAGATAATGCGAAAGATGTTTTACCCATACCTGGTCTTGAAGCTACTATAATTAAATCAGATTTTTGTAAACCTAAGATAATTTTATCTAATTCAATAAAACCTGTTTTTATATAATTTTTTTTTAAATTTTTTATTGTTTTAGGTAATAATTTACTTATTGAATTTATATTTGTATTTATATACTTTAGAAATATTTCATTAATAAAATCTTGTATTTTATTTAATAAAATTAAAGTATCTATATTTTCTTCATATGATTTTTGTCTTATATATATAGATAAATTAATTAATTTTCTTAATATAAATTTATTAATTAAGATTTCTACATATTGCTCTATATTAGAAAAAGTATAAATACTATTAAATATAGAAGTTATATATACTTCTCCTCCTATTTTTTCTAATTCATTATTTTTCTTTAATTGATAAATTAAAGTTATAAAATCTACCTTTTTATATTTGTTATAAATATATAATATATTTTTAAATATTATTTTATTTTCTATTTTATAAAATATTTCAGGTTTTAAAATATCTATTACTTTTTCTAAACATTTTTTATTTATTAATAAAGAACCCAGAACAGCTCCTTCTAAATTTAAAGAATAAGGAACTTTTTTATTATAAATTATAATTTTTATTTTTTTTTATTAAGATAAATATAATAAATTTTTTACTTTTATTTTAAACTTTTTTTTTAACAATTTAATTATTTTTAATAAAATAAAATTTATATTATTTTTTGTTAATCCATATTTATTTTTTATAATTAATCGTATTGTATAAGATTTTTTATTTTTTGGTAAATTTTTATAATATATGTCTATTAATTTTATTTTTATTATATATTTTTTAAATTTTTTTTTTAAAAAAAAATAAATATCTTCATAATATTTATTTTTTTTAATTATAAAAGATAAATCTTTTTTTATATTTTGATACTTACTATATTTTTTTAATTTATTTATTTTATATAAATTAATAATTTTAAAAAATAAATTTAAATTTATATTAGAATAATAAATTGATTCTTTAAAATTAAAATAATTATTATTTATCTTTGAAAAATAAAATATGGGTTTTTTTTTAAAAAAAAATATTATTTTAATATTATATTTTTTATTATATTTTATTTTTTTTTTGAAATTAGTTATATTAATACCAAAAATTTTAAAAATTATTAATAATATTCCATATAATTTATTTAAATTATTTATTATATTATTTTTATTTTCTTTTATAAAATAAAAATCAATTACTAATTTTTCATATATTTTTTTTTTTTTTAATATATATATACTATCTATCTCAAATAATTTTATTCTTTTTATTTTTCTATTTAAATTATATTTTAAATTATTTAATATATTTTCTATTAAATTATTTTTTAAATAATATTTTTTTTTTTTTATTTTTATTAATTTTTTATTTCTCTTTTTTATAAAAGGAGAATTAATAACTTCATAAAATCCATAATTAATTAATATATTCTTTATTTTATTTATAATATTATTTTTTTTATTAAAAATATTATTAAAAAATTTTGTTTCTATTTTTTTTTTACTTTTTTTTTTAAAAATTTTATTAATACCATAAAATTTTATAATATAATCTATTAAATCTATTTTTTTTTTTATAAAACTTAAATTATTAAAAATAACATATATATATTTTTTTGTGTTTTTTTTTATTTTAATTTCTAAAATATTTATTATTTTAATTATTTCTTTTTTATCTATTTTTATACCAATAAATTTGTTAATATAATTAAAATATATTTTTTTTTCTATATTTATATATTTAAAATTATTAATTATATTAATTATTTTATTTTTTTTTTTTAATTGATTAATTATATAATTTATATTTTTTAAATTAATTTTATATTTATAAATATTAGATATATATGTATTTATATTGTATTTATAAAATATTTTCCTTAATTTATTTGTTTTATATATACCTAAAAATAATATATTTTTAGTTTTTAATAAAAAATTATTATTACCTATACCAGGTATTTTTTTTACTTTTTTATTATCATAAATAACTATAGGATTATATTTAAAATATTTTTTTTTTTTTATTTTTATTTTTTTTTTATTTTTTATTATTATTTTATTACTTTTTATATTAATAATTTCTAAAGGTATACCTGTTTCTTTAATTAAAATATTAATTTCGTCTATAACAGTATTTTTAGGTATTATATTAGACAATATAAGTTTTTTTTGTATTTTATAATTAGATTTTTTTTTTTTATTATTTTTTAATAAAAAACTATATAATAAAATAATTTCTTTACTATAATTTTTAATAATTATTTTATTTTTTTTTATTTTTTTAAAAAAAATTTTATTTTCTTTTTTATAATTTAAATAAACCTTTTTTTTTTTATATTTTAAATATTTGTATATTTCATAAGATAAATTTAAATAAAAATACAAATAATTTAAATTAGGTGTTGTATTTATATCAATAATATAATCATAATTATTTTCTGTACAAACTATATTATATTTTTGTTTTTTTTTTTCTAATAATACATATGTATTTTTTTTTATAAATTTTTTTTTTTTTATTAAATATTTTTTATTTATTATATATATATATTTATTTTTTTTTTTTTTAATAAAATTTATTTTTCCTTTTTTTATATTTTTTAAATATTTATATTTTATAGGAAAAACTTTTTTAAATTTAATTATTTCTATACCTAAATTGTTAAAAATTTTAAACAAATATTTTTTTTTTAATTTAAATTTAAAATTAATAAATTTTTTTAACCAACTAAATAATATAATCATATTTTTATATTTTATCAATTAAATTCATTATAATAATTTTTTTATTTTTATTTTTTATATATATATATTTTTTATTTATATATATTTTTATTATACTATTATCTAGATTAATTAAAGTTTTAATTAAAATATAAATATTAATATTAATTTTTATTATATTACCTTTATAAAAATTATATAATAAATATTCTTTTAATAAAAAATTATTATTTTTTATTTTAATTATTATTTTAGTTCTTTTAATAATTAAATTAATAATAGGTAAATAATCATTATTTTTTATTATATTGTATATTTTAATCATTTTTTTTAAAATATAAATTCTAGATATTAATAAATAATTTTTTTTTTTTTTTTTTATCAATTTTTGATATTTTATATTTTTTTTTTTAAAATATTTTAAATAAAAAATACTTTTTAATAAAATAAAACATATATATTTTTTATATGTAAAAATTTTTATTTTCAAATTAAATTTAATTTTTTTTAAAATTTTCAAAAAAAAATATATAGCTTTTTTTGATATTTTATATATTTTTTTTTTTTTAAAAAAAAAATTAATTTTATATTTTAATCTATATAAATAAGATCTATTATCAGTTGAAAATATTAATAAAAAATTTTTTATAAAAATAAAATATATATTAATATTATTTAAAAAAAGTTGTTTATATTTTAATTTTAAAAATAAAAAATCAAAAATTTTAATTATTTTTTTACTATAAATAAATATATTTTTTTTTTTTTTAATTATTTTAATAATTTTTTTTTTTTTTTGACTTCCTTTAATTATATATTTAAATTTTTTTTTAAAATATATAATTATTTTTTTTTTAAAAAAAATAAAAAAAAATTTTTTATTATAAATTAAAATTTTAATTAAAATATTAATATTATTTAATTCTAAACATATAATTTTTTTTTTTTTTTTTTTTATTTTAATTTTTATAGAAGTAAATAAAAAAAAATTTTTTTCTTTTAAAAAAAGAAAAATTTTATTATTAAAATAAATAATATAATATTTATTAAATATATTATTAATTTTTTTTTTTAATATAAAAAATTTAATATTTTTTAAATAATGTAAAAAAAAAGACTTTATAATAACATAATTTATATAATATTTTTTTTTCATATTTATTTTATTTATATTAAGTAAAATATTAGGTTTGGTAGTTCAAATAGGTTAGAATACATGCCTGTCACGCATGAGGTTACGGGTTCAAATCCCGTCCAAACCGTAAATATTTAATATGAAATTAAAAAATATTTTAATTTTTATTTATTCTTTACAAATATTAAAAAAAAAAATAAAAAAAATAAATAATGAATATATTTTATATAAAAAAATAATAAATAAAATAAAAAAAAAAATAAATAATAATATAAATTATATAAACGAAATAAATATAAAAATAAAAAAAAAAAAATATGAAATTAATATTTGTAATCAAAAATTAAAAAATTATGTAGAAAAAATAAATAATAAAAATAATAGTATAACAGATATATCTATTTATAATTTAAAAATAAAAATTTATAAAAAAAAAAAGAAAGAAAAAAAAAAAAAAAAAAAAAATAATTGTTAAATTTAAAAAGAAATTAAGAAAAAAAAAATTAATAAATTAAATGAAAATAATAAAAAAAAAAAAATATAATAAATTAAAATATGGAAAACATAAAACAGGGGGAAGAAATAATAAAGGTAGAATAACAGTAAAACATAGAGGAGGAGGACATAAAAAAAAATATAGAATAATAGATTATAAAAGAAATAAATATGATATAGAAGCTAAAGTAAAAAGTATAGAATATGATCCTAATAGATCCTCATATATTTCTTTATTGTATTATAAAGATGGGGAAAAAAGATATATATTATCTTTAAATGGATTAAAAAAAGGAGATATAGTTATGTCTTCTAAAAAAAAAATAACATTAAATATAGGATATACTACTTATTTAAGAAATATACCTATGGGTACTACTATATCTTGTATAGAAAATATACCAGGACAAGGAGGGATTTATTCAAGAAGCGCAGGAAGTTATTCAAAATTAATATCGAAAGAAGATAGATATGCAATAATAAAATTATCTTCTAATCAAAAAAAAAAAATTTTATTAAATTGTATGGCTACAATAGGTTGTATTTCAAATGTAAATCATAAATTTAAAAAATTAAAAAAAGCAGGGAATAATAGATGGTTAGGGAAAAGACCAAGAACAAGAGGAGTAGCAATGAATCCAGTAGATCATCCTATGGGTGGAGGCGAAGGTAAAGCATCAGGAGGACATCCTAAAAATGAAAAAGGAATTTATTCAAAAGGTTTAAAAACACGTAAAAAAAAAAAACAAACATCAAAATATATAATTAAATAAAAAAAAAATGTCAAGATCTTTAAAAAAAGGACCAAATATAAATTATAAATTAATAAAAAAAATAAGAGAAAATAATAAAAATATAAAGAATAAAAAACCCATAAAAACTTGGGCTAGATCATCTATAATAACACCAGAATTTGTAGGTAATAAATTTTTAGTACATAATGGGAAAAATTTTATACCAGTTTATATAACAGAAGATATGGTAGGATATAAATTAGGAGAATTTGCTCCTACAAGATTATTTAAAGGACATTCAAAAAAAAAATAAAAAATGGGAAAAAGAAAAAGATTATATTCATATAAATTAAAAAGAAAAAAAAAGAATATTTGTTATTCTTTAATAAAGAATTTAAGAATATCTCCGAGAAAAATTAGGAGAGTTAGTAAATTAATAATAGGATATAATGTAAATAAAGCTATAAATATATTAGAATTTTATAAAAGTATAAAAATATCTAGTATATTAATTAAATTAATATTATCTGCAATAAATAATTATAAAAAAAAAAATAAAAAAAATTTATATATTAAATATATAATAGTTAATAGTTCAGGTATGTTTAAGAGAATAAAATATGGTCCGCAAGGAAAAAGTAACATAATAAAAAAAAAAAGAAGTTATATAAAAATTGTAATAAAAAATGGGACAAAAAACTAATCCTATATCTAATAGGCTAGGTTTAATATATGGATGGCAATCAATATGGATAAATAATTATTTAAAAAATGTAAAAGAAGATAATGATATTAGAGAATATATAAATAAAAGATTTAATAATAGATATTGTATATCTAATATTTTAATAGAAAGAACAAGTAATAAAATAATAATAAGTATATGCACATCAAAACCAGCAATAGTAATAGGAAAAAAAGGTAAAGAAGTAAATAATTTAAAAGAGAATATAAAAAAAATAATTTTTAAAAATATTTATGAATATTATTTATTTGAAAAAAAAAAAAAAATAAGTAAAATTAAGAATATTTTAATATATATAAATGTAATAGATATAATAAAGCCAGAAATGGATGCTTTGTTAGTAGCAAAAAATATTTGTAGGCAAATAAGAAATAGAGTTTCTTATAAAAAAGCTATAAAATTATCTATTTTTACTGCATTAAAAATGAAAGCTTTAGGAATAAAGATACAAATATCAGGTAGATTAAATGGAGCAGAAATGGCAAGAACAGAAACTTATAAAAAAGGGATAATTAAATTGTCTACTTTTAGATCAAATATAGATTATGGATTAAGTGAAGTTAATACAAATTATGGTAAAATAGGAGTAAAAGTTTGGATAATGAAAGGAGTAATTTATAAAAAAATGAAAGATTTTTCTGATTTTTATAAAAGAATATTTAAAATAAAAAAAAAGGAAAAAATTAAAATTTTTGTAAAAAAAAAATAATATATATGCCAAAAAAAAAATATGTAAAAAAACAAAAGGGAAGAATGAAAGGAAAAGCAAAAAGAGGATATAGATTACAATATGGATTATTTGGATTACAATCAATAGATAAAGCAAAATATATAACGGAAAAACAAATAGAAGCAGCTAGGGTAGCAGGTACAAGATATATGAAAAGAATGGGAAAATTATATATTAATATTAATCCGGATAAACCTATAACTAAAAAACCACAAGAAGTAAGAATGGGGAAAGGGAAAGGGAATGTTGAATATAATGTAGCTGTAGTTAAACCAGGTAGAATATTATTTGAAATAAATGGAGTAACAGAAAACATAGCTAAAGAGGCATTAAGGTTATGTTCCCAAAAATTACCAATAAAAACAAAATATATAAAATATGATTATTATTTTTAATAAAATATAATTATGAAAAAAAGAATAGGCTTAGTAATAAGTGATAAAATGAATAAAACAAGAACAATATTATATTACAAAAACAAAAAACATAAAAAATATGGAAAATTAATAAAAAAAAAAAAAAAATATTATGCGCATGATGAAAATAATAAAACTAAAAAAGGAGATTATGTAAAAATAATATGTGTTAGACCAATAAGTAAAAAGAAATGTTGGATAATTAAAAAAAAACTAAAAAAAAAATAATATGTTACAACAAGAATCTATATTAAAAGTAACTGATAATAGCGGGGCGAAAGAAGTTTTAGTTATAAGAATATTAGGAGGTAATAAAAAATATGCTACTATAGGGGATATAATTATGGTAACTGTAAAAAAAGTTTTTATAAAGAGTACTATAAAAAGGGGAGAAAAATATAAAGCGATTATAGTAAGGGTAAAAAAAAAAATAAGAAGACAAGATGGTACATATTTATCTTTTGATGATAATGCTTGTGTCTTATTAAATGAAAATAAAGAGATAAAAGGAACAAGAATTTTTGGTCCTGTTGCAAGAGAGCTAAGATTAAAAGGATATATGAAAATTTTATCTTTATCAAATTATGTGGTATAATGTTAAAATATAAAAAAGGTGACAAAATAATTATTATTTCAGGGAAATATAAAGGTAAAAAAGGGAAAATAAATAAAATAAAAAAAATAAAAGAAAAAATAAAAGTTAGCATTGATACTTTAAAATATATAAAAAGATTTGTAAAGAAAGGACAAACAAAAAAAGATACTAAAAAAGGATATATAGTATTTAAAGAGTTATTTATAGATATATCAAATATAGCATTAATAGATCCAAAATATAAAACAAAAACTAGGGTAGGGTTTGATATAATAAATGGTGAGAAGGTAAGAATATATAAGAAATCAAGGAAAATAGTAAAAAATAATTTTAAAAAAAATAAAAAAAATGTATATACCTAGATTAAAAAAAAAATATAAAAAAGAAATAATAAAATTATTAAAAAAAAAATTTAATTATAAAAATAGTATGCAAATACCAAAATTAATAAAAATAGTAATTAATATTGGTATAGGAGTAACGGGAAATAATAAAAAAATAATAAAATATTATATGGAGAATTTAGAATTAATAACTGGGCAAAAACCAGTTTATAGATTATCTAAAAAAGATATATCTGGTTTTAAATTAAGAAAAGGAACACCAATAGGATGTATGGTAACATTAAGAAATAATATAATGTATGAATTTTTAGATAGATTAATAACAATAGCTTTGCCTATGTCAAAAGATTTTAATGGGATAAAAGAAAATAGTTTCGACGGTTTTGGGAATTATAATCTAGGAATAAAAGAACATATAATATTTCCAGAAATAGAGTTTGATAAAGTTAAAAAGATCCATGGTATGAATATAACAATAGTAACTAATACAAATAATAATTTAGTAGCTAAATATTTATTAATTTATTTAGGGTTACCTTTTAAAAATAAAAATATTTATGGGAAAAATTTCAATTAAATCTAGACAAAAAAAAAAAATAAATTTATTTATAAAATATAAAAAAAAAAGAAAATATTTAATAAAAAAAAAAAAATATTTAGAATTGCAAAAAATACCTAAAAATGCATCTATTGTAAGATTAAAAAATTTATGTAAATTAACAGGAAGATCTAGAGGATATATAAGATCATTTGGGATTTCAAGAATAGAATTTAGAAGATTGTCTTCTTTTGGTTTTATACCAGGAATAAAAAAAGCAAGTTGGTAAAAAATATGGATACAATAGCAAATTATTTAACATTAATTAGAAATTCTATTAATGTTAAAAAAAAATATGTTATAACAAATTATTCAAGAATTAATTTAAATATAACTAGCGTATTATATAATAATAATTTTATAAATAAATATAAAATAAAAAAAATAAATAGAAAAAAAAAAATAAAAATTTATTTAAAATACATAAAAAATAGATCGATTATAAGATATATAAAAAGAATAAGTAAACCAAGTTTAAGAAAATATGTTAAATATAAAGAAATAAAAAAGGTTTTAAAAGGCTATGGAATATCTATAATTTCTACATCTATGGGTGTTATTACAGGATACGAAGCTGTAAGTAGAAAAATAGGGGGTGAAATTTTATGTATTATATATTAAAAATAAAATAAATGTCAAAAATAGGTAATAAATATATAGATATACCAAAAAATGTAAATATAGAAAAAAAGGGAGTAAATATATATGTAAAAGGAAAATTAGGCAAATTGAAACAAAAAATAAATAGAAATTTAAAAATAAAAATAAAAAAAAATAAGATATATGTAATAAATAAATTAAAAAAAATAAAAAAATATAAAAGTTTACATGGTCTTTATAGAATGTTAATATATAATATGATTAAAGGAGTAAATATAGGGTTTAGCATAAAATTAGAATTAGTAGGGATAGGATATAATGCTGAAGTAAGTAAAGATGGACATATATTAATTTTAAATATAGGATTTTCACATACAATTATATTTCATGTATGTAAAAAGATATCTATAAAAATAGAAAATGAAAAAGGGGGGAATATAATTATAAAATTGTCAAGTTGTGACAAGCAATTATTAGGAATAGTAGCATCTAAAATAAGATCTTTAAAAAAACCTGAACCATATAAGGGGAAAGGTATAAAATATTTAAATGAAAAAATAATAAGAAAAACAGGTAAAACAGTTTAAAAATGAAAAATAAAAAAAAAGGAACTAAAGAATTTCCTAGAATATCTATATTTAGAAGTAACAAAGAAATATATGTACAAATAATAGATGATTATAATAATACAACTTTAACTTCATATTCTTCTTTAAAAATAAAGAAGAAAAAAAAAGTAACTAAAACAGAAATAGCTAAAAAAGTAGGGGAAAAGATAGCTAAAAATATGTTAAAAAAAAACATAAAAAAGGCATTTTTTGATAGAAAAGGTTATATTTATCATGGTAGAATAAAAGCTTTAATAAATACAATGAGAAAAAATAAAATAAAAATATAATATGTTAATATTGAAAAATAAAAGGTTTATTAATCCTTATAATTTAAATTTAAAAGAAAAACTAGTAAAAATAAAAAGAGTTTGTAAAGTAACTAAAGGTAGAAGAGATTTTAGTTTTAGTTCAATAGTAGTTAAAGGGAATTATAATGGGATAGTAGGATATGGTATAGGGAAATCAAAAGATATTTCAGATTCTATATTAAAAGCAAGTGAAAAGGCAAAAATGCAATTAATTTTGGTACCTATAGAAAATGGTACTATACCATATGAGATAAGTTATAAATATTGCAGTTCTAAAATTAATTTATATCCTGCTAAAGAAGGGACGGGAGTAATAGCAGGGGGGTCGGCAAGAATTATATTAGAATTAGCGGGTATTAATAATATTTTTGCAAAATTTATAGGATCATCTAATATATATAATTGTATAAAGGCTACGTTTTATGCTTTAGTTAAATTAATAAATGATTATAAAATTTTAAAAGAAAGAAAGAAATGAAATTACATAAATTAACTCCAAATAAAGGGTCAAATAAAAAAAAAAAAAAGAGTTGGTAGAGGTATAGGTTCAGGTATAGGGAAGACTTGTGGAAGGGGGCATAAAGGACAAAAATCTAGATCAGGATATTCAAAAAAGATAGGTTTTGAAGGAGGACAAACTCCTATATATAAAAGGATACCTAAATTTGGATTAAAGAAAAAAAAAAGAAAATATAAAATATTAAATATAAAGGATTTACAAAGAATAATAGATAAATATAGAATAAAAGAAATAAATAAAAATATATTATTATCTTTAAGAATAATAAAAAAAAAAGATAAAATAAAAATATTATCAAATGGGGAATTAAAAAAAAAAATAAAAATTTCTGCAGATAAATTTAGTAAAAAAGCTTATGAAAAAATTTTAAATTAAAAAAAATGGTAAAACAAGAAAATATAGAATTAAATGGTATAGTTTTAGAAGCTTTACCAAATGCTATGTTTAAAATAAAAATAAAAAAAAATATAATAGTATTAGGACATATATCTGGTAAGATAAGAAAAAATTATATAAGAATATTACCAGGGGATAAAGTAAAAGTAGAGATGTCACCTTATGATACAAATAGATGTAGAATAAAATATAGATATTAAAAAAATGAAAACAGTAGTATCATTAAAAAAAAGAAATAAAAATTGTAAAATAGTAAAAAGAAAAGGTATATTGAGAATAATAAATAAAATAAATCCAAGATTTAAACAAAAACAGGGATAATATGGCTATAATATCAGGGGTAAATTTACCAAATAATAAAATAGGGTTTATATCATTAACATATATATATGGTATAGGTATAAAAACTGCTAAAAAAATATTATTATTAAATAAAATAGATATAAAAAAAAAAGCAAAAGATTGGACTAATATAGAAATAAAAAAAATAAGAAATTATATAGAGAATAATTTAAAAATAGAAGGGGAATTAAGGGCGGAAAAACAATTAAATATAAAGAAATTAAAAGATATAGGAAATTATAGAGGAATAAGACATAAAATAGGTTTACCTTTAAGGGGACAAAGAACTAAAAATAATTCAAGAACTAGAAAAGGGAAAAGAAAAACAGTAGCTAATAAAAAAAAAATAATTAAAAAATAATGAAAAAAAAAATAAATAAAAACATATATTATGGAGATATATATATACATTCAACTTTCAATAATATAATAATAACATTAACAGATAAAATAGGGAATGTATTGGGTTGGTCATCTTCAGGTAAAATGAAATTTAGGGGATCAAAAAAAAATACTCCTTTTGCTGGACAAGTAACAGCACAAAATATATCTGAAAAGTGTTTATCTTTAGGTATAAAAAAGGTAGATATTATAATAAAAGGTCCAGGAGTAGGTAGAGATTCAGCTATTAGAACTATAAGTGGTAATGGAATAACTGTTTTGTCTATTAAAGATAAAACACCTTTACCTCATAATGGGTGTAGACCACCTAAAAAAAGAAGAATATAAAAAAAAAAAATATGTCAAGATATATAGGTCCAAGAAATAAAATATCAAGAAAATTTGGTGAATATATATATGGTAATAAAAAATATTTAATAAAAAAAAAATATCCACCAGGACAGCATGGATTATTAAGAAAAAGAATAGGGAAAAAATCAAATTATTTTATACAATTATTAGAGAAACAAAAAGTAAAATATATATATGGGATTTTAGAAAAACAATTTAAAAGAATGTTTAAAATAGTTTATAAAAAAAAAGGTATAACAGGTAATTTATTATTACAAATGTGTGAAAGAAGATTAGATAATGTTATATATAGAATAGGATATGCAAGAACTAGATTGTTTTCTAGACAATTAGTTACACATAAACATATTTTAGTAAATAATAAAACTGTAAATATACCATCTTATCAAATAAAAATAGGAGATATAATAAGTTTAAAAGATAAAATAAAAAGTAATATAAATATAGTTAATTCATTAATTATTAATAAAGACAGAATAAAAAAATGGCTATTATTTAATGAAAATGAAATGTCAGCTGAATGTATAAATTTGCCGACAATAAAAGATATAGATAAAAAGATAAATACAAAATTAATAGTTGAATTATATTCAAAATAAAAAAAAATGGATATTAAAATATTAATATTAAAAGACACATTAAAAAAAGGAATTTATAAAATATATCCTATTTATAATGGGTATGGTATAACTATAGGAAATTCTTTAAGAAGAATTTTATTATCTTCTTTAGATGGATATACTATAAGTTATTTTAAAATAAAAGGGATATTACATGAATATACGGTAATTAAGGGGATAATAGAAGATGTTTCAGAAATAATTTTAAATTTAAAAAAAATTAAATTTAAATTAAAAAATGAAAATGTTGATATAAAGAAGGAAGAAGTAAAAATAAATATAAAAAATAATAAAAGAAAAATATATGCAGGAGATTTTGAAAAATTTACTAAGAATTTTAAAATAATAAATAAAAAAATGGTTGTATGTAATAAAGATGAATCTGCGAAGTTTAATATAAAGCTAATAATTGAAAAAGGGAAAGGATATATACCATCTGAAAATAAAAAAAAATATAAAAATTTTATCCCTATAGATTCTATTTATACACCAATAAAAAATGTATCTTTTAAAAGTTATAGTGAAAATTATATGGAAATTTTATATTTAAATATATTGACAGATGGTACAATAACTCCTATAAAAGCATTAATAAAAGCTTCTAAAATATTAATTAAAACTTTCGGATATTTTTTAAAAAAAGAAAATTTTTATATATATAAGAAAAAAAAAAGTATTAAACAAGATGATATAGATTATTTAAAAATGAGAAAAATTTTAAATACAAAATTAGAATTGGAAAATTTAAAAGCTAGAACAATAAATTGTTTAAAAACATCAAAAATATATAAATGGAAAGATATAGTGAAATTAAATAAAAAAGATTTATTAAAAATTAAAAATTTTGGTAAAAAATCATTAAAAGAATTAATTGAAAAAATGTATAAAAATAAATTAAATTTTGGTATGGATATAAAAAAATATAAAAAAAAAAAAGAAGATGAAACATAGAAAAAAAAAAAAAAATTTAAGTAGAAAATATTCTCATAGGAAAAGCATGTTATCTAATATGTCTTGTTCATTAATAATACATAAGTCTATATATACTACATTATCTAAAGCTAAAGAATTAAAAAAATATATAGAAAAAATTTTAAGTAAAATAAAAGAAAAAAATTTACATAATAGAAGAATAATTTTAAGGAAATTAAAAAATAAAAAGGTGGTAGACTTATTGTTTAATGAAATATTAAATAAAATTATTAATAGAAAAGGAGGGTATACAAGAATTTTAAAAGTTGGATATAGAAAGGGAGATTCATCAACAATGTCTATAATACAATTAGTAGATTATTATAAATATGAAAAATAATTTATTAAGTAAAAATTATAATTTTAAAAAAATAAATGAAAAAATATATAGTATATGGATAAAAAATAAATATTTTAGTTCTAAATATAATAAAAAAAAAAAATCTTATTATTTATTATTACCACCACCTAATATAACTGGTGATTTACACTTAGGGCATATTTTAAATTTTACTATATTAGATATATTAGCGAGATTTAAAAGAATGAAAGGATACAATGTATGTTGGATACCCGGTACAGATCATGCATCAATAGCAACTGAAATAAAAATTATAAATATATTAAAAAAAAAAAGAATAAATAAAATAAGTAAAAAAAAATTAAAAGAATTATTATATAAATGGGCAAAAAAATATAATATTATAATTATAGATCAATTAAAAAAAATAGGATGTTCTTGTGATTGGGATAGATTTCAATTTACTATGGAAAAAAAAAATTATAAAGACGTAATAAATGTTTTTATATATTTATATAAAAAAGGATTAATATATAAAAAAAAAGAAATAATTAATTGGGATATTAAAGCAAAAACAACGATATCGGATGAAGAAGTAATATATAAAAAAGAGAAAAATTATTTGTATTATATTAAATATTTAACTGAAAATAAAAAAGAATATTTAGTAGTAGCAACTACTAGGCCGGAAACAATTTTTGGTGATACAGCAATATGTATTAATCCTGGTGATAAGAGATATAAAAAGTTTATTAATAAAAAAGTTTTAGTACCGATTATAAATAAATTAGTACCAATAATAACAGATAATAGTGTAAATAAAAATATGGGTACGGGATGTCTAAAAATAACCCCTGCTCATAGTAGAAAAGATTTTAATATTTATAAAAGAAATAAAAAAAAAATTGATATTATCAATATAATTAATGATGATGGAACTTTAAATGAAAATTGTAAAAATTATAATGGAAAGGAAAGATTAAAAGCTAGAAAAGATATATATAAAGAATTAAAAAAATTAGGGTTATTAATAAAAAAAAAGAAAATTATAAGTGAAATAGGATATTCAGAAAGAACAAATACTATAATAGAACCTAAAGTATCTTTACAATGGTTTTTAAAAATGAAACCTTTTATAAAAGATACATTAAAAAATATAAATAAAATTAAATTTTATCCTAAAAAAAAATATACAGCGTTATTATATAAATGGTTAAAAAATATAAAAGATTGGAATATTTCAAGACAATTAACTTGGGGTCATAGAATACCTATATATTATTATAAAAACAAAATTATTTTAGCAAAAAATAAAAAAGAAGCATTAAAAAAAAATAATATAAAAAAAAAAGAATTAATTAAACAAGATCCAGATGTATTAGATACCTGGTTTTCTTCATGGATATTACCAATATCTTTTTTAAATGGAATAAATAATAATAATAAAGAATTTAATTATTATTACCCTATAGATTTATTAGTAACTGGGAAGGATATTTTATTTTTTTGGGTTTTAAGAATGATAATGTTTAGTTTATTTTATAAAAAGGTAATACCATTTAAAAAAGTATATTTTACTGGTATAGTTAGGGATAAATATAAAAAAAAATTATCTAAATCTTTAGGAAATTATAAAAATTTATATTATTTATTAAATAAATATGGAGCAGACGGATTAAGAATAAGTTTATTAAGTAATAATTATGATAATGATTTAATTTTTAATGATACAAATTATATAAAAGGGAGAAATTATATTAATAAAATATGGAACTCTTTTAAATTAATAAAAAAAATAAAAAAAATAAAAAAATATAAAAAAAAAATAAATATAGGAGAAAAAAAAATAATAAAATGGTTTTATAATTTGTTAAAAGAAAAAATTAATAAAATTAATATTTTACTAAAACAGTGTAAAATTTATAAATCACTAATATTAATAAAAAAATTATTTAAAAAAAAATTTTGTTCTATATTTTTAGAATATATAAAACCAAAAAAAAATAAAATAAATAAAATTATAAAAAAAAAAATATTAAAATTTTATAAAATTTTAATTAAAATTTTACATCCTTATATACCATTTATAACAGAATTTATTTGGAGTTTTTTATATAAAAAAAAAAATAAATCAATAGTAAAAACAAAATTTCCTAAGTTAAAAAAAAAATTTAACAAAAAAATAATTAAAAAATTTAATAACACATTAAAATTTATTAAAAAATTTAATAAATTTAAATGTATATATATAAATAAGAAAAATAAACTAAGTAAAATTATATATTTAAAATTATTGTATACTTTAAATTATAAAAATAAAATAAAAATAAAAAAAAAAATAATAAAAAAAAAAAAATATAGATTTTTAAATTTTAAAAAAGAAAAAATATATTTTATAAGAAAAAAATATAAAATAAATTATAAAAATATATATAAGAAAATTATATTTTATAAAAAATATTTGTTAAATATAAAAAAAAAATTAAAAAATAAAAATTTTTTATTATATGCTCCAAAAAGAATAATAAAATTAGAAAAAAAAAAGAAAAAAGATATAAAAGATAAAATATTAAATTTTAAAGAAATTTTAAGAAATTAATTATATAATTTATTTAAATTAACAAGATTTAAAATTTTTTTATTAGATAAAAAAAAATTTAAATTTGGGATTTTAAATTTATTTTTAAAAAAAATAGATAATTTATTTTTAAAATATTTTTTTTTTTTATTTAAAATAAAATAAATTTGATTTTTATATATATCAGGATATATTGTTATATATATGTTAGCATTGGTTAATATTTTATTAATATAAACATATATAACTGTTATAAAAATATTTTTAAATTTATATTTATTTTCTATAATAAATAATTTATTTAAAAATTTATTAATTAAATGAGAATATTTTTTTTGTTTAAAAGTATACATTAATTTAATTCCCATAAAAAAAAAATATTTAATTTAATAATATAATATAATAAAATATGAAAAACAATAATAAAAATTTATTAGAAAAATTAAAAAAAGAAAATAATAAAATAAAAGATAAATTATTAAGGGCTTTAGCTGAATTAGACAATTATAAAAAAAGAAATGAAAAAGAAAAAGAAATAATTTTAAAAAATTATATAAAAAATGTAATTCAAAATATATTACCGATATTAGATGATTTTAATAGATTAATAAAAGAAGAGAAAGTAAAAAAAAATAATGGAATTTATTTAATTTATAAAAAATTTAAGAATATTTTAGAAAATTTTGGGGTAAAAAAAATAAAAGTAAAAAAAGGTGATAATTTTGATTTAAATTTACATTATGCTATTTCACAAAAAAAAGTAAATAATGAAAAAATGAAAAATAAAGTAATAAAAATAATAGAAAATGGTTATTATTTAAATGACGAAATTATTCGTTGTACTAAAGTAATAGTAGGTAATTAATTAAAATATAAAATATATGAAAGATTATTATGAAATATTAGGCGTAACAAAAGACGCTACATTAGAAGATATAAAAAAGGCTTATAGGAGGTTAGCAATAAAATATCATCCAGATAAAAATATTAATAATAAAAAAGAAGCAGAGGAAAAATTTAAAGAAGCTGCTGAAGCATATAGTGTGTTAAGCGATAGTAATAAAAGAAAACAATATGATCAATTTGGGACTACTAATAGTAGTGGTAATGGGTATGAAAGTATGAATATGGAAGATATTTTTAGCAATTTTGGAGATATTTTTAATGATGATATTGATAGTTTTACAGAGTTTAATTTTAATAGAAGATCAAGATCAAAATATAAAAAAAAAAAGGGAACTAATTTAAAAATAAATATAAAAATTAATTTAGAAGAAATATATAGTGGAACAACTAAAACAATAAAAATTAAAAGGATGAAATTAGCTCCTGGAGTAAAATTTAAATATTGTGGGAATTGTAATGGTACAGGAGTAGTAACAAATATAACAAATACATTTTTGGGTAGAATGCAAACAACTATACAATGTAATTTTTGTAAAGGTATAGGAAAAATTTTAACAAATATACCTAAGAATGCTAATAGTAAAGGTTTAATTAATGTATTTGAATATGTAAATATTAATATACCTTCTGGTATTAAAGATGGAACTAAATTAAAAATTTATGGAAAAGGAAATGAAGCTCCTTATGGAGGTAAACCTGGAGATTTAATTATAATTATAAAAGAAAAAGTACACAAAAAATTTAAAAGAAAAAATAAAAATTTATATTATAATTTAAAAATTTCTATTCCAGAAGCTATATTGGGTACAAAAAAAAAATTTAAATATTTAAGTAAAAGTATAATTAAAATAAAAATACCAAAGGGTATACAATCAGGTAATAAATTACAGTTAAGAGGAAAAGGTTTACCATCAATTAATGGATATGGGTATGGTAATTTAATTATTAACGTAAACGTATGGACACCAAAAAAATTAACTAAAGAACAATTAGACTTTTTTAAAAAAAATAAAAAGAGCAAATTTTTTAAACCGAAAATATGAAAAAAGTTGCGGTAGCATTATCTGGTGGGGTAGATTCTAGTGTGTCTGCTTATTTATTAAAAAAAAAGGGGTATTATGTAATTGGTATTTTTATGTTTAATTGGAAAGAAAACAATTGTATGTGGGAAGATATAAGATATGCTATGTTAATTTCTAATAAATTAAATATCCCTTTTTATGTCTTAGATTTAAGGAAAGAATATAAAAAAGAGATAATTAAGTACATGATTAATGGATATAAAAAGGGAATAACTCCAAACCCAGATGTTATTTGTAATGAAAAAATAAAATTTGGTATTTTTTTAAAAAAATCATTAAATTTAAATGTAGATTATATTGCGACTGGTCATTATGTAAGAAAAAAAGAAAAAAAAAAATTTCATCTATTATCGGGTAAAGATAAAAAAAAAGATCAGTCGTATTTTTTATGTAGAATTAATCAGTATCAATTATCAAAAAGCTTATTTCCTTTAGGAAATTTAACAAAAAAAAAAGTTAGATTAATAGCTAAAAAATTAAAATTTTATAATGCTTACAAAAAAGATTCACAAGGACTATGTTTTGTAGGAAAAATAAAAATAATAGATTTTTTAAAAAAAAAAATTAAAAAAAAAATTGGTGATATTATATATATATCAAAAAAAAAAAAAAAAAAAGGGAAAGGTAATAAAAAAGAATATGAAAAAAGATATAAATATAAAAAAATAGGGGAACATATAGGACATTATTATTTTACTATAGGTCAAAGGAGAAATTTAAATATAGAAGGGCAAAAATATCCTTTATATTTATTAAATAAAAATAAAATAAAAAATAAATTATATGTTTGTAAAAAGAATCATAAAGAATTATATAAAAAAAAGATATTTATAAAAAAAAAAACAATTCATTGGATAAACACTAATTATAGTTATAAAAAAAGTTTAAAAGTTATGTGTAAAATAAGATATAATATAAATAAACAAAAAGCATTGTTATGTTTTTCAAGTAAAGGAGTTTTAGTAAAATTTAATAATTATCAATATGCTGTTACTCCCGGACAATTTATAGTTTGGTATATTAAAGATGAATTAATTGGTTCAGGTATAATAAATTAAATGATAAAAAAAATTGCATTTTTTACTATAGGTTGTAAGTTAAATTTTGCAGAAACATCTATAATAAAAAAAAAATTTATAAAAGATAAAGAAAAATATAACGTAGTTGATTTTAAAAAATATGCAGATATTTATGTAATTAATACATGTTCTGTTACACATAAAGCAGAAGCTGATTTAAAAAAAAAAGTTAATAAAATCTTAAAAATAAATAAAAATGCACACATAGTAACTATTGGATGTTATTCTCAAATAAAAAAAGAAAAATTATATAAATTAAAAGGGGTTAAATTAGTATTGGGTAACAATAATAAATATGATATAAAAAAATATTTAGAAAACAAATCAAATAATTGTTATAGTTTTAGTCCTCCGACTAAATATAATGATGCATTTTCTTTAGAAAAAAATAGAACTAGATCGTTTATAAAAATACAAGATGGATGCAATTATAAGTGTACTTATTGTACTATTCCATTGGCTAGAGGGAAGTCTAGGTCTAATAGCATAAAAAATATAATTAAAAATATAAAGTATATATTAAAAAAGGGTATTAAAGAGATAGTATTAACTGGTGTTAATATAGGAGATTATAAATATAATAATAAAGATTTTTTTAAATTAATAAAAGAAATAAATAATATAAAAAATTTAAAAAGAATTAGAATATCTTCAATAGAACCGAATTTGTTAAAAGATGAAATAATAAAATTTATATATAAGAATAAAAAATTCCTTAATCATTTTCATATACCATTACAATCTGGGAGCGATCATATATTAAAAAAAATGAGAAGAAGATATTTAAGCAATCTTTATTTAAATAAAATAAATAAAATATTAACTTTAATGCCAGATGCATGTATAGGTTCAGATGTTATAGTTGGTTTTCCGGGAGAAGAAAAAAAAAATTTTATAGAAACATATAAATTAATTAAATCGATTAATATATCATATTTACATGTATTTCCATTTTCTATAAGAAAAAATACCGGGGCTTTTTATATGAAAAATAAAGTTTTTAATAATATAATATCGTATAGATGTAAAAAATTAAGAAGACTTTCATTTTTAAAAAATAGAAAATTTTATAAAAAATTTATAGGAACTATAAGGAAAGTATTATTAGAAAATAAAAAAAAAGGATGGATATATGGTTATACAGATAATTATATAAAAGTTAAAATTATATCTAATAAAGAAAACAATAAATATATTAATAAAATAAAAGATGTATATTTAAAATCTATAACTAGAAAAAAAAATTTAATAATAGGAAAAATAGTTTAAAAAATGTTTAACATAAACAACTGTTATTAAAAAAAATTTAAAAAAGATATAAATAATAATTATAGAATATTAAAAATAAAAAAAAATGAATAAAAAAATAAAAAATAAAATTAAAAATTTATCTAAATTTATTAATTATCATAATTATAGATATTATATATTAAATAAACCTGAAATAACAAATTATGATTATGATAAAAAAAGAAATACTCTTATAAAATTGGAAAAAAAATATAATTATTATTATAAAAAATCGCCAACCCAAAAATTACAAAATAATATATTAACTAAGAATAATAGATTTAAATTAGCTAAACATTATTTTAAAATGTATTCTATTAATAATGTTTATAGTAAAAAAAAATTATTATTATGGAATAAAAAAAATGAAAAAAAAATAGGTAATAAAATTAATTATATATGTGAATTAAAATATGATGGTATAGCAATAAGTATAATATATAAATATGGTAAATTAGAAAATGCAGTAACTAGGGGGGATGGAATTAATGGTTATGTTGTCTTAAAAAACATATTATATATAAAAAAAATACCTAAATATATAAAAGAAATAAAAAACATAAAAATATTAGATATAAAAGGAGAAATAGTTTTTTCTAAAAAAAATTTTAAAATTTTAAATAAAAAAAGAAAAATAAAATTTTCTAATCCCAGAAATGCTGCTAATGGAACTATACATAATATAAAAAATAATGAATTAATAAAAAAAAAATTAGATTTTGTTCCTTATTATATTTATACAAAAGATAAAGAATTTAATAATAAAATAGATAGCCAATATCGTACTATTAAATTTTTAAATAAATATTATTTTAAATTTCAAAAAAAATCTTATAAATTATGTAAAAATAGTAAAAAAATAATTAATTATATAAAATATTGGGAAACAAATAAAAATAAAAGTAAATATCCTATAGATGGAATAGTAATTAAAATAAATAAATTTAAATTACAAAAAAAAATAAAATACAATAATATTTTTCATAAATGGTGTATAGCTTATAAATTTAGAGATAAAGAATATAAAACAAAATTAAAGAATATTAATTTTAACATAGGTAAAAGTGGGTTAATTATTCCAATAATTAATTTTAAACCTATAAAAATAAGTGGAACAATAATTAAAAGAGCAACTTTACACAATAGTTATATATTTTCAAAACATAAACTATGAGTTAATGATACAATAGTAATAAAAAAATCCGGTAATATAATACCAAAATTTATAAAAAATTTGTCTTTAAAAAATAAAAAGAGAAAAAAAAAAATAAGTTTTCCAAGAAATTGTCCGAGTTGTAATAAATTATTAAAAAAAAAGAATAAAAAAGCCTACTGTTTAAATATTAATTGTAAAGCAAAAATATTAGAAAGAATAAAGCATTTTTTAAGTAAAAATGCAATGAATATTAAAATTAATAAAAAAATAATAAAAAAATTATTTAAAGAAAAAAAAATAAAAAAAATAATAGATTTTTATTCGTTAAAAATTAATGATTTAATAAACTTAAAAATAAGTAAAAAAGAAGCTAATAGAATTATACAAGAAATAAAAAATTCTAAAAATCAAAGTTTTTCTAATATTTTATTCGCCTTATCTATACCAAATATAGGAAAATATTTATCTAAAAAAATAGGTGAAAAATATAATAACATATTAACTTTAATTAAAGATATAAAAAAAGAAAAAATAAATTATATAGGAAAAAAAAATTTAGATAACATAAAAATTTTTTTTAAACAAAATTTAAAAATAATAAAAAAATTAAAAAAAATAGGATGTAATTTATGAGATACTTTATAAAATTATCTTACAATGGATACAAATATTATGGTTGGCAAAAACAATTAAATAGGATAACAATAGAAGAAGAAATAGAGAATAAAATAACTATAATATTAAAAAAAAAAATTAATATTATAGGTGCTAGTAGAACAGATAAAGGGGTTCATGCAAATATAATGTTTGCCCATTTTGATTATGATTTTAAAATTAACAAAAAAGAAATTTTATATAAATTGAATTTATTAATTTCTAATAACATAAAAATACATGATATTTTTAAAGTTAATAATGATATTCATGCGAGATACAATGTAAAATATAGAATTTATAAATATATGATTTCTTATGAAAAAAATCCATTTTTTATTAATTTATATTGGTATTGGAAATATAAAAAAAAATTAAATATAGATTTAATGAATAAAGCAGTTAATATTATTATTAATAGAAAAAATTTTTATTTATTTTCTAAAAAAAAAAATAATAATAATAATAACCATATATGTAAAATTTATTATGCATATTGGACAAAAATAAATAATTTTATATGTTTTTTTATAAAATCGAATAGATTTTTAAGAAAAATGGTAAGATTAATTATATCAAAATGTATAGATGTAAGTTTACGAAAAGAAAATATATATGAATTAATAAAAAATATAAAAAATAAAAAAATAATTTATTATATTAATGTTCCCCCACATGGTCTTTATTTATATAAAATAAAATATAATAAAAATATTTATTTATAAAATATTTTATTATTTTTATAATAATAAAAAATTTTCCCTCCCTTTTCAATTAATTTTATATAATGATGTCTGTAATATATATTTAATTTTTTATTAAAAGATATTAATGGTAATTTTGTATTTTGATTATTTGCTCTTCTTTTTTTTTTTTTTGAAATAGAAGTTTTTTTTTTTGGATGTGCCATAATATAATATATTTTTTATATAAAATAAATAAAAAATTTTAATTATAATTATATTTAATTGTAGGATCTATTTTTTTTAATGGTAACATTAACATAATAGAATCATAAATAAATTGTGAAATGTTTATAATTCTATAATTAAATGGTAAAATTATATATTTATCATTATTTAAATCTAAATATTTATCAAAAATTATATTTAAATTCTTATTTTCATTAATTATAAATAAAAATTTTTTAGAAGATATATCACAAATTAATTTAATACTACCAATAAAATGAAATTTAAAAATAAAACCTAGATTACTTTTTTTTTTTATTAAAATAATTTTAATTTTAGGATTAGAAAATTCTTCTTTATTATTAACAAATAATTTAAAAAATTTTTTATTTATATTAAATAATTTTTTATCATAATTTGATATTAAAGAAATATTAAAATTTTGTATTTTCATAATTAAAATAAAAATTTTTTAACATCTAAAGCAGCCATGCAACCCGATCCTGCAGATGTTATAGCTTGTTTATATTTTTTATCTTGTACATCACCAGCAGCAAAAACTCCACTAATATTAGTTTTAGTTGAATTATTTTTAGTTTTTATATAACCTTGGTTATCCATTTTTATTTTATTTTTAAATATAAAAGTATTAGGAAAGTATCCTATAGCTATAAATACACATGAAATTCTAATTTTATTTTTTTTGTTTTTTTTTTTATTAAAAATAATTATATATTTAATTGTTTTTTTACCCAAAAATTTAATTACTTTTTTATTAAATAAAATTTTTATATTTTTTTTTTTTTTTACTTTTTTTTTTAAATAAATTGACCCTTTTAATTTATTTTTTCTAACAATTAAATATATAGTTTTACATATATTAGATAAAAATAAACTTTCTTCTAAAGCTGTTTCACCACCTCCTATAACAGCTACCCTTTTTTTTTTAAAAAGTATACCATCGCATGTAGCACAATATGATATACCAAAACCTATGAATTTATTTTCAGATTTAATATTTAACTTTTTAGGTAAAGATCCAGTAGCTATAATAACACTTTTAGTTTTAATTTTTTTTTTAGTTTCTGTATATAAAATATGTTCTTTATATTTTTTAAATATAACTTTTATTATTTTTTCTTTTTTTATAATAGACCCAAACTTAATAGCTTGTTTATACATTTGATCCATTAATTTATACCCCAAAATACCTTTATAAAATCCAGGAAAATTTTCTACTTTTGTAGTTGTTCTTAATTGTCCTCCTGGTTTTTCACCTGTATATAAAACATGTTTAATATTATATCTACCTAAATATATAGCAGATGTATATCCTGCTGGTCCAGAACCTATAATTACACAGTCAAAGACCTTAATCATTAAAATTAATATAATAAAAAAAAAAAAAAAAAAAAAAATGTCAATTAATAATTATAAAAATAACCAAAAAAAATATAATTTATATAAAATTGCTAAAAGATTAAAAATAAAACAATATAATAAATATAGCGAAAAAGATTTAAAAAAATATATAATTTTAAGTTTAGAAAAAAAAAAAGGGTTAATTATTAGTGAAGGTGTATTAGAAATAATTTTTCCTGATAATTATGGTTTTTTAAGATCTTCTGATTTTAATTATATAACATCTCCAGATGATATATATGTTTCTAGAAAAAAAATTGAATTATTCGGTATGAAAACTGGAGATACTATTAAAGGAGAAATAAGACCTCCTAAAAAAGGAGAAAAATATTTTCCATTAATTAAAGTTTTAAAAATAAATGGTAAATGTCCTAGCTATACTATAGATAGATTAAATTTTGAAAATTTAATACCTTTATACCCAAATAAAAAATTTAATTTATCAGGTTTAAATTCTACTTTATCAACTAGAATAATAGATCTTTTTTCACCTATAGGAAAAGGACAAAGAGCGTTATTTGTAGCACCACCAAAAGCTGGGAAAACTAATTTAATTATAGATTGTGCGAATACTATAAGTAAAAATCATCCGGAAGTTTATCTAATTCTTTTATTAATAGATGAAAGACCAGAAGAAGTAACAGATATGAAAAGAAATGTTAATAGTGAAGTTATTTATTCAACATTTGATGAGAGTCCAGAAAAACATGTAAAAGTAGCCAATTTAATTTTAAAAAAATCTATGAGAATGGTTGAATGTGGTCATGATGTCGTTATTTTATTAGACTCTATTACTAGGTTAGCTAGAGCATATAATAGTATAGCTCCTACATCAGGGCGCGTTTTATCTGGTGGTATTGATATTAATGCTTTACAAAAACCAAAACAATTTTTTGGTTCTGCTAGGAATATAGAAAATGGTGGTTCACTAACTATTATAGCAACGGCAATGATAGAAACAGGGTCAAAAATGGATGAGGTTATATTTGAAGAATTTAAGGGAACAGGGAATATGGAACTACAATTAAATAGAAATTTAGCTAACAAACGTATTTTTCCAGCTATAGATTTAATATCTTCTAGTACTAGAAAAGAAGAACTATTATTAGATAAATATACTTTAAAAAAAATGTCATTATTGAGAAGATATATAAATGATATGGGTTCTATAGAAGCTACACAACTTATAATATCACAATTAATAAAAACTAAAAATAATAAAAATTTTCTAAAATCTATAAAAAAATAATTACTTCATTTGAGGAAATAAAATAACCTCTTGTATATTTTTATTATTTGTCAATGTAGCAATTAATCTATCTATTCCTATACCTATACCTACTGTAGGTGGCATACCAATTTTCAATGCTTTAATAAAGTCTTTATCTATTTTATTTTTATTTTGTTTTTTAAATCTTTTATATTGTTCTATAGGCTCATTTAATTCTGTATAACCATTAGCTATTTCTATAGAATTTATATATAACTCAAATCTTTCTGTTATTTTTTTTTTTTTTTTTCCTTTTAGCTAAAGGACTCATATAAACTGGATAATCAATTATAAATGTAGGTTTTTTTAATTTTTTTTTACAAAAATTTAACATATTATCTATAATTTTACTTTTTTTGTTTTTTTTTAAATTTATTTTTAATTTTTTGCAAATTTTAGTTAATTTTTTTTTTGATGTTTTTTCATTTATTTTAATTTTTAAATTTTTATTTAAAAAATAAAATAAAGGTATTTTTTTTATTTTTTTTTTAAAATTTATTTTTTGCTTATTTATTTTTATATATGGTTTATTAAATGTTTTTTTACATATATAAATCAATAATTTTTGTAAAAAATTCATCATCCATTTATAATTTTTATATGGTACATATAATTCTAAAATAGTAAATTCAGGATTATGACTTTTATCTATACTTTCATTTCTAAAATTTTTTGAAAATTCATAAACACCTTTAAATCCACCTACAATTAATTTTTTTAAATATAATTCATTAGATATTCTTAAATAATATTTTTTTTTAAATTTATTATGATAAGTAATAAAAGGTTTAGCTGTAGCACCTCCAGGTATATTTTGTAAAATTGGTGTATCTACTTCTATATATCCATATTTATTTAAAAATTTTCTTATATAATTAATTATTAAAAACCTTAAAATAAATAATTTTTTATTTTTATAATTAACAATTAAATCTATATATCTCATTCTATACCTTTTTTCTAAATTATTAAATTGATAATAATTAATATTATTTTTAGTCTTAACACTAGGAATAGGATAAATTGATTTAGTTAATAATTTTATTTTTTTTATTAATATAGTATATTCTTTAACTTTCGTTAAAAATAAATACCCTTTTATCCAAATAATATCACCTATATCTAAATATTTTTTAAATAAAAAAATAAAATAAAAATTATTTTTATATTTTAAATTTAAATTATTTATATTATAATATAATTGTATTTTTTTATCACTATAATCTTTTATATCAATAAAACTAGTTTTACCCATATTTCTTATATTATATATTCTTCCTGCAGTAAATATTTTTATTTTATTTTTTAATATTTTTTCTTTATTTTTTAATATTTTTTTTATTGAATAATTAATTTTAATTTTAATATTAGGGTAAGGATTAATACCTAATAATTTAATTTCTTTTATTTTTTTTTTTCTTATTTTTTCTTGTTCTAACATATATTATTTAGATTTTAATTTTAATAATGTAAATATTTTTTTTGTATATAAAGGAAAATTTGATCTTTGTATATAATAGTAATAATCAGGATATTTTTTAAATATTTTATTTATTTTTTCCCCTTTATATTTTCCAAAATTAAAAATTTCATTTTTATTTTTATCAATTATAATTAACCCTGCCGGATCTAATTTATTATAATAAGAAGTAAATTTATTTAATTCTTTAATATTTTTATTTTTTAAATCTTTATATTTCTTTAATTGAGATTTAAAAATTTTATATGTTGCAATAACATCATTTTTTGCATTATGAGGTTTCATTTTTTTTTTACAATAATATTCATATGCGGCAGATAATGTTCTAGGAACCATTTTGTGAAAAATTGTTTGTATATCAATAATTTTATGTTTTTTATAATTAAATGGTACTCCAGCTTTTATTAATTCTTCTGCTAAAATAGCTATATCGAATCTATTTACATTATAACCTACTAAATCACATCCATTTATTGTATTATAAATATTTTTAGATACTTCTTTAAAAAAAGGTTTATTTTTTATATTTTTTTTATTAATACCATGTATTAAAGTAGAAGCATGTGGTATAGGTATCCCAGGATTAATTAACCACCTTTTTTTTATTTTTTTTTTATTAGGTAAAATTTTTAATATATATATATCTATTATTTTATCTTTAATTATATTTAATCCTGTTGATTCTATATCTATTAAACATAAAGGTCTTTTTAAATTATTTAATATCATTTATTATATTTTCTTTAAATAACTTTATTTTTATTATATAATGTTTTTAAATAAAAAGGAAATTAATATTTTATTAAAACAAGGTAAAATTCTTTTTTATAAAAAAAATAAAATTATATTTAATTATATAAATAACTATAAAAATAAAATTATTATAAAAATACCTAAAAAAAATATAAAAAAATCTGTTGATAGAAATAAAATAAAAAGAAGAATATATAATTCTTATAAATTAAATGAATATTTATTATCAAACAAAAAAAAATATTTAATTTTTTTTTTTTTATTATTTTAAAAATAAAAGAAAATATAAACTAATAAATAATGATATTATTAATATTTTTAAATTAATTAAAATTAATGAATAAATATTTAATTATCGGTTTAGGTAATCCTTATAAACTATACAAATATACTAGACATAATATTGGATATTTAATATTAAAATTAATAATAAAAAAAAATAAAATAAAAAAATATAATAAAAACAAATATGGATATATATATAAATTAAAATTAAATAATAATATATTTTATTTATTATTACCTAATTTATATATGAATGAAAATGGTAAATCTGTATATTTTTTTTTAAAAAATTATAAAATAAAAAAAAAAAATTTAATAACTATATCTGATGATATATATTTAAAATTCGGTATTATAAAAAAAAAATATAAATCTGGACATGGTGGTCATAATGGATTAAAAAGTATAGATAATATATTAAAAACTATTAAATATTTAAAAATAAAAATAGGTATAGGTCATAATTTTGAATATGGTAATCAAAATAAATATGTATTAAGTAAAATGAAAAAAAAAGAAATTAAATTTATAAAGAAACATATATATAAAAAAATATTTAATATTATTATTAATTTATAATTATTTATTAAAATAATTATTTATTTTGTCTATTAATTTATCTAAATCTCCATTCATTATTTTATCTAAATTATAAAAAGATAATTTTAATCTATGATCAGTTACTCTATTTTGTGGATAATTATATGTTCTTATTTTATTAGATCTATCACCACTAGATATTAAATTCTTTCTTTTTTTTTCTAAATTTTTTTGTTTTTTATAATAATTTTGTTGATATATTTTTGATCTTAATATAATCATAGCTTTTTCATAATTTTGATGTTGTGATCTTTCTTCTTGACATTCTACACTTATTTTAGTTGGTATATGCACTAATCTAACTGCTGATTCAGTTTTATTTACATGTTGCCCCCCTGCACCACTTGATCTAAAAGTATATCTTTTAATATCTTTAGGTTTTATATTAATATCTACTTTATTTAATTTAGGTAAAACAGCAATAGTAATAGCTGAAGTATGTAATCTACCTAAAGTTTCTGTTTTAGGTATTCTTTGTACTCTATGTACACCTGATTCATATTTTAATTTATTATAAACGTCCTTTTTTTTTATATGTAAAATAACTTCTTTATATCCTATTTTACTTTTATTAGTATTTAAAATTGTATATTTAATTTTTTTTTTATTAAAATACATAATATACATTCTCAAAATATCTTCTACAAATAAACATGCTTCATAACCACCTGTACCTGAACGTATTTCTAATATAGCTTCATTATATTTTTTTTTTTTTATTTTTAATAATTTAATTATTTTATTAATTTTTTTTTTTATTTTTTTATTTTTTTTTTTTTATTTTTTTAAAATTTTCTTTTATTTCAAATTTTAAATTACTTTTTTCTTTAATATTAAAAAAAAATTTTTTTAATTCTTTTAATAATTTTATATTTTTTTTATATAAATTATAAAAAAAAAAAATTCTTTTTAAATTATTTAATTTTTTATAATTAATTTCTTTTTTTATTCTTATTTCTTTGCCTATAATTAAATTATAATAATATTTATATTTTTTTTTTATTTTTTTAATATTATTAAATAACATTTATTTTTATAAAAAATTATTATTTAATATATATAAAAAATGAAAAATATTAATAAATATATTAAAAGAATAAAAAAAATAAAAAAAAAAAAAATTAAAATTAAAAATTTAATTAAATTTAAAAAAAAATATTTAAATAAAAATGGTATAATTAATTATTTTTTGAATAAAATAAAAATAATAAAAAATAAAAAAAAATTAGGTATTAAAATTAATTTATTAAAAAAAAATGTATTATTATTATTAAAAAAAAATAAAAAATATAAACAAAAAAAAATAATTATTAATAAAGATTTTTTTTATAAAACAAAAAAAAAAAAAATTGGATCTTTACATCCTATAACTTTAATAAAAAATAAAATAATTAGTTTATTTAATAATATAAATTTTAAATTTATTAATTTCGATAAAAATATAATAAATGATTGGTATAATTTTGAATCATTAAATTTTCCTAAATATCATCCATCTAGAGATATGCAAGATACATTTTATATAAATAAAAAATATTTATTAAAAACTCATACTACATCTATACAAATTAAATATATAAAAAAACATAAAATACCAATTAAAATAATAACTTCTGGGAAAGTTTTTAGAAATGAATCAATTTCTAAAAAATCTTTTTTTATGTTTAACCAAATAGAAATATTATATGTTAATAAGTATGTTTCTATTATAGATTTAAAAGATATTATTAAGTTTTTTATTATAAATATGTTTAAAAAAAAAATAAAATATAGATTTAGAATATCTTATTTTCCTTTTACTAAACCTAGTTTTGAAGTTGATATATTATATAAAAATAAATGGATAGAAATTTTAGGTTGTGGTATTATTAATAAAAAAATATTTAAAAATGCTAAATTATCTAAAAAAATAAAAGGATTAGCAATAGGTATAGGTATTGAACGCATTGCTATGATTATATATAATATTAAAGATATAAGAACTTTTTATATTAATGATATAAGATTTTTAAAACAATTTAAATATAATTTTTAATTTTATTTAATTCATATAAAATTATACTACATGCTATAGAAACATTTAAAGAAGACATTTTTCTTTTATTTATTGGTATAAATAATTTATAATTAGATATTTTTAATATATTATTTGGGATACCTGTCTCTTCATTACCAAGTATTAATGCTATAGAATTATTAAAATTATTATAATCTTTTATATTTTTATCTCCTTTTTCTGTTACAGATATTATTTTAATTTTTTTTTTAATTAAAAAATTAATGAATTGAATAAAATTTTTTATTTTTAAAATAGGTATTTTAAATATTGCTCCTGAAGAAATTTTTATTACATTAGGATTAAAAATATTTAAATTTTTAGATATAATTATTAAATTAACATTAAAACAAACAGAAGTTCTTATAATTGAACCTATATTTTTTATATCAGTTATATTATATAATATTAGAATTAATAAATTAGGTAATTTTATAATTTTATTAATGTTTATATTTTCTATAAACATAATTTTTGCATATATTCCTTGTTTAATTTTATTATTTTTTTTTAATATAATAATATCAATTTTTTTTTTATAACATAAATTAATTAAATTTTTATATTTATTATATTTAATTTTAGTTAAATACAATTTAAATACTTTAACATTATACGATTTTAAACATTCTTTTATAGGCTGATATCCATATATAATTAAATATTTTTTTTTAATCATTAATATAAATTTATAATATATTATTAATAATAATAATTAATTAAATGAATAATATATTTAATAAAAAAAAAAAAATAAATAAATATTTTAACAAATTACCTAATTTAATTGTATTTAATATTTATAAAGGAAAAATAATCAATATATTAGAAGATTATGTAATTATAGATTTGAATTATAAATCTGAAGGTATAATACCTTTAAGTGAATTTAAACAAAAAAAAATAAAAAAGGGTAAAAAAATTGATATAATTATTTTAAATTTTAATTATAATGGGTATTGTTTATTATCTTATAAAAAAGCTAAAAAATATAAATCTTGGATAAAAATACAAGAAGCTTATAATAAACAAAAAAAAATAAAAGGTTATGTTATTTCTAGAACAAAAGGAGGCTTTATTATTAATTTATTTAATAATATTCAATGTTTTTTGCCAGGGTCACAAATTGATATAAAAAATATAAAAAATTATGATTATTATGTAGGTAAAAAAATATATGTTAAAATTTTAAAAATTAATTTAAAAACTAAAAATATAATAGTATCACATAAAGTTATAATTGAAAAAAAAATAATAAAAAAAAAAGAAAAAAAGATTTCAAAATTAAAAGTAGGTCAAATAGTAGAAGGAAAAATAAAAAATATAATTTCTTATGGTGCTTTTATTGATTTAGGTGGTATAGATGGATTATTACATATAACAGATATATCTTGGAATAAAAAAGTTAATCCATCAGAATATTTAAAATTAGGAGAAAAATATAATTTTATAATATTAAGTATAGATAAGGAAAATTTAAGAATACAATTAGGGTTAAAACAATTAACAACTAATCCTTGGGATTTATTTATTAAAAAAATTAAAAAAGATAGTTTAATTGAAGGTAAAGTATCAGCTATAACAGATTATGGTGCTTTTATAGAAATTGAAGAAGGTATAGAAGGTTTATTACATGTTTCTGAAATGTCTTGGGATAATCAATTAAAATCAGCTAAAGATTTTGTTAAACTTAATGAAAAAATTAAATGTAAAGTTATTAGTATAGATAAAGATGACAAAAAGATATTTTTAAGTAGAAAAAAATTAGAAAAGGATCCATGGAGTGTTGTTATAGAAAAATATCAAATAGGATCAATACATAGTGGTAAAATTGTTAAAATTTTAAAAAATAATTATGGATTAAAAATAGAATTAAAAAAAAACTTATATGGTATTTTATTAAATTATGATATTTCTTGGTATTATGATGTAGAAAATCTTTCTTTAAAATATAAAATAGGAGAAAAAATTAAATTTATAATATTATCTATAGATACAAATATGAGAAAAATATATTTAGGACATAAACAATTAAAAGAAAATAAATGGTATTATTATAAAAAAATATATAAAAAAAAAAGTAAACATAAAGGATATGTAGTTAAATATATTAATAATAATGTTATATTAAAAAATAAAAAACATGATTTTTTAAATTTTGTTATACCATATAGATTTTTAAAAAAAAATAATTATAAAATTAATGAAATAGTAGATTTTTTAATATTAGAAGTTAATGAAAAAACTAAAAAAATAATAGTAGCTCCTTATAAAAATATAATAAATATAGGTAAATCAACATTTGCTGATTTATATGAATTAAATGTTATCAAAAAACAAATAGAAGAAAATGAAAAAATATAATTAAATATAAGTTTTATATATATTTTTAATTTTATTTTTTTTTATTATAAATAAATAAAAAATAATTAAAAATTTTTTGTATATATTATTTTTTAATAACATTAAATATTTAATTAAATTATTTAAATATTTTTTTCTTTTTTTTTTATTAAAAATGAATTTAAATATATATATAGTATTATTTATTTTTAAAATATTATTTAATTTAATTATTTTATTTTTATAATAAAAAATATTATAAATATATTTAGTTCTTTTTAAAAAAAATATTTCTTTCTTTAAATATTTAAATATTTTTTTTAACAAAATATTAGTGTTATTATTTAAATAATATTTACTTTTAATTTGTTTTATAGATTTTTTTTTTTTAAAAAATAAATTAATTATTTTTTCTATATAAATGTTATTATTTATTTTATTAATATATATAAATTTATATATACTTTTTTTTTCTTTTTTTTTTTCTTTTTCTTTTTTTTTTTCTTTTTTTATTTTTTTACCAAAATTATATATATATTTATTTTTTTTCCATTTATTAATAAATTTCAAAAAATTTTTAAATAAATAATAAATATTTAAATTATTTTTACTTTTATATAAAAAAATATATAATTGTTTATTAGCTATTTTAATAATATTATATAAAATTTTATAATTTTGTTTTTGTTTCTCTTTTAATAAATTATTAAATGTTTTTTTATTAAAAAATAAATCTTTAAATATTAATATTTTATTATAAAAAAAATTCCATTTAAATAAACACAATAAAGCTATTTTATAATTTTTAATATTTATTTTTTTTAAACTAATAATTTTTATATATATATTTTTTTTTTTAAAAAATAAATTATTTTCTTTTTTTAAATATTTAAAAAATAAAAATTCATTTGTTTTATTTTTAATAAAAAATGAATTAACAATATCTAAAAATTTTAATATTTCAAAATTAATTTTAAAATTTATTTGTTTAATTAAATAATAAAATTTTTCATATAAATTTAATTTTAAAAAATAATTATGAATTATATTATATTTTTTTTTTATAAAATATAAATATTTTTTTAAATTAAATAATTTATATTTTTTTATTATTTTATTAAGTTTTTTATATTTTATTAATTTTGCCTTTTTTAATAAAATTATTAAATTTGTACGATATTTTAAATTTTTAGTTAAAATTAATGTTTTATAAAATAAAATTAAAATATTTATTTCTAATAAATCGCTTAATAATAATTTATTAAAAAAAAATAAATTATAATTATTTTTATTTAATTCTTTTATATATTTATTAATACTTTTTTCATTATTAACAATTAAAACTATATCTTTTTGAGTAAACCCAGTTTTTATTAATTTAATTATTTTTTTTATAATTAATTTATATTCTTCTTTTTTTGTTATTATAATTTGAACTTTACCTTTTTTTTTTTTTTTTTTTTTTTGAAAATATAATTAATTTATATTTTTTTTTAAAATATTTTTTATAAATATAATTAAATAATAAATTATTAAAATATAAAATAAAATAATCTTGTTTATAAATTAAAATTTTTTTTTCTTTGAATAAATTATATTTTTTATATTTTTTTTTTATTTTTTTAATATTACTATTAAAATTAAATGGATTATATTGTCTGAATAATATAATTCTACCACCTTCATATAAAATATTATTAAAAATAAATTTTAATAAATTCCATTTATATTTAGGAATATTATCATAATCTGATATTAATAATTTATTATATAAACTGCATGTTTTTATATAAATTTCATCTAAATCTTTATAATTTTTATTTTTTAAATATTGTTTTTTAAAATTATTAAATAAGATTTTATATATATATATATATATATTAAATTCTATAAAATTATTATATATTATGTAATAAAAAGATTTATTTTTTATTGTTTTTTCATATATATATAAATATTTTTTTATTTGTTTAATATTCTTATTTATTTCTATTATATTTTTTTTTTTAGAATATAAATAATTATTTTTTAAATTTTTTTTTAATCTATTATTAAAAACTTGTTGTTTTAAGAAAACCATTTTAAAAAAAATATAATTTTTTTTTTTAATAAATATTTTTTTAATATCATTATATAAAAAATTATTAATATTTATTTTTTTTCTTTTTAAAAATAAAAAAAAATTATTTTTTATTTTATTTATTTTTTTTTTAATTTTATTTTTTTTTTTTATATAATAAAATATATTTTTTTTTTTATTATAAAATTTTAAATAATTATTATTTAAAATTTTTAAAATTTTTAATTTAAAAAATAAAGGTATATTTTTATAATTTTTATTTATTTTATTATATATAAATTTTTTTATAATTATTTCAATCTTTTTTAATTTTTTTTTTTTAAAAAAAAAATTTAAAATATTATAAATATTATTATCAAAAAAAAAATCAAATTGATTAATAAATAAATAAAAAATATAATTAATATTTTTAGTTTTGTTATAAATTTTATTTATAAAATAATCTATATTATAAATAGAAAGTTTATAATTATTTTTTTTAAATATTTTTAATAATATTTTTGCTTTTAAAATAATTTCTTCTAAACTTAAATTAAATTTTTTTTTTAATAAATTAATTAATTTTTTTTTTTTTTTTTTTTTTTTTTTTTTTATTTTTATTAAATTATTTATTATTTTATTATATAAACTAAATTTATAATTATATGTCATTACAAAACATAATTGATGATATTTTAGGTGGATATTATTATATAAAAAGAATATGTAGATATTGGATAGAAGATGTAATATTTTCATATTTCTAGTTAAATAATAAATTTTTAATAATTTATTCATTAATTTATGGTTAATTTTTATGAAACTATTATAATTTTCACTCCAGTTTTATCTGAAGAGCAAATTAATAATACATATATAGAATATAAAGATTATTTAAATAATAATAATATAGAAATATTAAAAAATGAAAATTGGGGGATGAAGAAATTGGAATATAAAATAAATAATAAAAAAAATGGTTTTTATTATTATTTAATTTATAAAAGTCCTAGTAATTTTATTATTGAATTACAAAAAAAAATATTACAAGATGAACGTGTTATTAGGTTTTTAATAATTAAAATGAATAAACATGCTATTAATTATTTATTAAATAAATAATGAAAAAAATTAAATATTTATCACCTATAGATATAAAAATTAATAAGCCAAAAAAATATTGTTTTTTTAAAAAAAACAATATAAAATATATAGATTATAAAAATCCTAAATTTTTAATTAAATTTATAAATGAATTCGGTAAAATTTTACCTAGAAGAGTAACAGGTACTTCAAAAAAATATCAAATATTGTTAAATAAAGCAATAAAAAGATGTAGACATTTAGCTTTGTTACCATTTATAGGAGATGAATTAAGATAACTTAATTATAATGTTAAAAATAATTTTAAAAAAGAATATAAAGAATCTAGGTGATAAATATAATATAATAAAAGTAAAATCTGGATATGCATTAAATTATTTAATACCTAAAAAATACGCTGTTATAGCTACTAAATCAGAAATAAAAATTAATGAAGAAATTATTAATAATAAAAAAAAAAAAACTGAAAAATTAATAAAAAAATATAAAGAATACATAAAAAAAATAAATAATATTAATTTAGAATTTAATATTAACTATAAAAAGGGAGTAGGTAAAATAAGTAAAAAAAAAATAAAAAAAGAATTAGAAAAATATAATATATATATAACAAATAAAAATATTATATTAAGAAAAAAAATAATTAAGCCAGGCGAATATAAAATTAAAATTATTTTTTTAAATAAATTAAATACTTTCTTAAAAATTAAATTAACTTTAGTAGATAATTAATTAATTAATTTTAATTTTATATATTCGCCTATTAAATCATCTAAATTACCTTTTATAATTTTATCTAATTTAGTAGTAATATATCCTGTTTTTAAATCTTTAATTAATTTATATGGATGCATTATATAAGTTCTAGTATGATTTCCCCATTCTATTTTTTTTTTATGTTTTTTTTTTTTTTTTTTCTCTTTATTTATATTAGCTAATTTAGATTTTAATATATTAATAGCGTATTCCTTATTTTTAATTTGTGATCTAGTTTTAGTACATTTAATAGTTATATTAGTAGGTTTATGTATTAATCTAACTCCTGTTTCTACTTTATTTATATTTTGCCCCCCAGATCCACTAGATCTAAAAGTTTGAAAAACTAAATCTTTATTATTAATATATATTTTATTATTATTTTTTAATAAAGGACATATATCTACAGAAGCGAAAGATGTGTGTCGTTTATTATTAAAAGGTGATATTCTAATTAATTTATGTATACCTTTTTCTCCTTTTAAATATCCATAACTATATTTTCCTATAATTTCAAAAATTACATATTTATATCCATTTTTTATTATTTCTTGGTCTATAACATTATATTTAAAGTTTTTTTTTATAGCCCATTCTTTATACATATTTAATAGAATATTAACCCAATTACAACTATCATTCCCCCCAGCTCCTGAATTAATTTGTATAATTACTCCTAGTTCGTCTATTTTTTTAAAAATTAATTTATCAAATTTTTTTTTTAATTTATTAATTTTATTAAAATATAATAATCTATCATTATTTATGTCTTCTTTATAAAAATTGCACAATAATTTAAAATCTTTGTATTTATATATTATTTCTTTATATAAATAAATAATTTTTTTATATTTAGATATTTTTTTATTAATAATTATTTTTTTTTTAAAATTATTATATTCTTTATTAATTTTTAAATTAAAATTAAATAAATTTTTTTTTATTTTTTTTATATTAATTATTTTTTTTATTGTTTTAACTAAATTATTAATATAATTAATCATATAAAATAACGGAGAGAGAGGGATTTGAACCCCCGGAAGAATTAATATTCTTCTACGGTTTTCAAGACCGTTGCAATAAGCCGCTCTGCCATCTCTCCATATTATATTTTATATTTATTTAATATATATATTTGTTTAAAAAAATCAATAATAATGTCTTTAAAAATAACTAAAGAATGTATTAATTGTGGAGCTTGTGAAATGGAGTGCCCTAATAAAGCTATTTATGAAGGTGGAGTTAAGTGGAATATTTCAGATGGTACATCTATAAAAAAAGATTTTATTTATAAAAAAAAAAAAATTAAAAATAATAAAAATTATAAGCCTTTATCTAAAAAAAGATTTTATATAGTAAAAGAAAAATGCACAGAGTGTATTGGATTTTATAAATTTCCCCAATGTGTTTCAGTATGTCCGGTTAATTGTTGTGTAAAAGATAAAAAATATAAAGAATCTATTAATGATTTAAAATTAAAATTTAAAATTTTACATAAAAAATGAATGACGTAAGGGGGACTCGAACCCCCGACATTTGGGTTATGAATCCAATACTCTACCACTGAGTTATTACGTCTAAAAAATAAAATAAAATGTATAATAAAAATATATTAATAGGTATATATAAAACAAAAAAAAAAAAAAAAAAAATTGAAATTGAATATATAAAAGAATTAAAATATTTATTAAAAATATTTAATGGTAGAGTAGTTAAAGTTTTTTTACAAAAACGATTTAAACAAAATAAATTAACTTTTGTAGGTAAAGGGTTAATTGAAAAAATATCTTTATTTATAAAAAAAAAAAAAGTAGATACAGTTATATTTGATGAAGAATTATCTTTAACTCAAATTAATAATATAGAAAAGAAATTAAAATGTATTATTGCAGATAGGCACAAGTTAATATTAGATATTTTTTCTTATAGAGCAAAAACATCTTATTCTAAAATACAAGTAAAACTAGCTCAATATAAATATTTATTACCTAGGTTAAAACATATGTGGTCACATTTAAAAAGACAAAAAGGGGGTATAGGTATGCGTGGCCCAGGAGAAAAAGAAATAGAAACAGATAAAAGAATAATAAAAAAAAAAATTTATACTTTAACTAAGAAATTAGATAAAATAAAAAAACAAATTATAATACAAAGAAATAATCGTGAGAATTTTATTTCTATTTCTTTAGTAGGTTATACAAATGTTGGGAAAACAACTATAATTAATAATATAACTAAAAAAAAATTATTAGTAGAAAATAAATTATTTACGACTTTAGATACTAATGTTAATAAATTCTTTTTTAAAAATAAAAAATTTTTAATAATAGATACTATTGGTTTTTTAAGAAAAATACCTACAAATTTAATTAAATCTTTTAAGTCTTCTATTATAGAAATACAAAATTCTGATATAATTATACATGTTATTGATGTTTCTTCTTCTTATATTTTAGATAAATTTTTTTTTGTTAATAATTATTTATTAGAATTAAATGTTTTTAAAAAAAAAATTTTAATTATTTTTAATAAAATTGATAAAATTAAAAATTTTAATAAAAATTATTTAAAAAAAATATTTTATAATAATTTTTTAAATAATAAATATTTAAAATTTAAAAATTATTTAATTAAATTTATTTGTATTTCTAGTAAAAATAAAAAAAATATTTTTAAATTAAAAGAATTTATATATAATGAATCTTTAAAATAAAATGGTCTCGGCTGGATTTGAACCAGCGACCTCTTGATTATGAGTCAAGTGCTATAACCTAACTTAGCTACGAGACCTAATTTATAATTAGAATATATTAAAATTTAATTAAAATAAAAAATTTTATTTTTTTTTTATATTATAATAAATTTTATGTTTTTTATATTTAATATAATTTTTATATTTTTTATTTATTTTTATTATTTTGCTAGCTAAAGTCTCTATTAATATTTTTTTTTTAAATTTTTTAATTAATTTTAAAAAATTATTATTATTTTTATTATAATAATATATTATAATTTTATCAGTTAAATTTAATTTTAATTCTTTTCTTTTTATTTGTATTAATCTAATAAAATCTCTAATACAACATTCTTTTTTCAACTTTTTTGTTATTTTTGTATCTAAAATAATTATTAAATTTTTTTCACTATGCATTATAATATTTTTATTAATATTTTCATTATATATATTAAAATTTTTAATAGATAGTTTTATATTATTTAAATATATGTATTTTTTTTTTTCTATATTTTCTATATCTTTTTGATTTAATTCATTTATTAACTTTGAAATTATATTAACTTTATTTTTTAATTTTGGACCTAATATTTTATAATTTATTTTAATTTTTTTTTTTATATATTTATTTATTAAATTTATTTTTATAAATTTAATTTTTTTAACATTAACTTCTTGTTTTAATAAATTTAATAAATTTTTACTTTTTTTTATATATTTATTAGTTTTATTATTAACTATATATATATAATTTAAAGGTTGTCTTACTTTTATATTTTTTTTTTTTCTTAAAAATAATATTATACTAGCACATTTTCTAATATAATCCATATTTTTATTTAAAATATTATTTTTTTTCCTATTATATTTAGGATAAATATTATATTTTATACTTTTTTTTATATTTATATTAAATATTAATAATTTTTTATATATATATTCCATAAAAAATGGAGATATAGGATAAGTAATTTTTAAAATTGTAATAATACAAATATATAATGTATTATAAGCAGATTTTTTATATATATCTTTTTCCTTTTTCCAAAATCTTTTTCTAGACAATCTAATATACCAATTACTTAAATCTTTAATTACAAAATTATTTATTTTTCTTGCTACCTTTGTTAATTTATAATGTTTATATAAATTATATGTTTTAAATACTAAATTGTTTAATTTATATAATATCCAAGTATCTATTTCTATTTTTTTATTTATTTTTATTTTTTTTTTAAATTTTATATTATCTATTTTTGAATAATTATAAAAAAATAAAAATATATTATATAACGTATTAAAAAAATTATTACTTATTTTTTCTAAATCTTCTATATTAAATTTAATATTTTTCCATGAATTTTTATTATATATCAAATACCATCTAATACTATCTGGACCATATTTTTTTAAAATTTTATTAGGACATAATGTATTACCTTTACTTTTTGACATTTTTTTACCATATTTATCTAAAATTATACCTAAAGGCAAAACATTAATATAGCTATTAGAATTAGAAATTATTGTTGATATAACATGTAATGTAAAAAACCACCCTCTTATTTGATCTACTCCTTCACTAATAAAATTTGAAGGAAATATAATTTTTTTTTTTATTAATTTTTTATTATTAAATGGATAATGATATTGAGCATAACTAGAACAACCTGAATCAAACCATACATCTATTATATCCCTTTCTCTATACATTTTTTCTCCCTTATTAGAAGATAATATAATTTTATCTAATAAATCTTTATGTAAATTTTTGTTACCCTTTATTAAAGGATTAGTGGTCATATATCCTATTTTAATAGATTTATTTATTTCTTTATTTAATTCTTTTAAAGACCCTATTATTAAAAAATTTTTATTATTTTTAGTACTCCAAATAGGTAAAGGTGTACCCCAAAATCTACTTCTAGAAATATTCCAATCTTTTATGTTTTTTAACCAATATTTAAATTTATTTTTTATTAAATTACTAGAAAGCCAATTTATTTTTTTGCTTAATTTAATTATTTTTTTTTTTATTTTAATTAAATTTATAAACCATGATTTTATAGGATAATAAATAATAGGTTGATTAGTTCTCCAACAATGGGGATATTTATGTTTATATTTCTTTACTTTAAATATTTTTTTTTCTTTTTTTAATATTTTTATTATTTTTTTATCTACTGAAAAAACTTTTTTTTTTTTATATTTATAATAACTTGTTTTTATATATTTTTTACCTAATCCATATGGCATTTCTTTTATAAATTTACCATTTTTATCAACTATAGGTTTTAATATATTTTTTTTATTTTTATAAAAAATATTAGATAAATTATTTTTCTTCCCTATTTCAAAATCTTCTTTTCCAAAAGTAGGAGAAATATGTATTATACCTGTACCTAATTTAGGTTTAATTATATTATTTGTATCCTCTATAATAATATATTTTTTTTTATTATCAAATGGAGTAAACCAATTTAACAATGGTTTATATTTTAAATTTATTAATTTTTTACCTAAAAACCTATATAATATTTTATATTTTTTTATACCAATATTTTTTATAGATTGTTCTGCTATAATTAAATTTTTTTTTTTTATTTTAATTAATAAATAATAAATTTTTTTTTTAACCAACAATGCCGTATTTGATGGCAATGTCCACGGTGTTGTAGTCCATACTAATAAATAAATTTTTTTTTTTATTTTTAAAAAAAAATTTTTTATTTTAAATAATACATAAACAGATAAATCTATAACATTATTTTTTGTATTTGGAAAATTTAATTCTTGATAACTTATTGATGTCCCAGCCATAGGGGAATAAGGTAAAACCCTATAATCTTTATACAATAATTTTTTTTTATATATTTCTTTTATAATCCACCAAACACTTTCTATATAATTTTTTGAAGAAGTAATATAATAATTTTTTTTATTAAAAAAATATCCTATTTTATTTGTAAACTTAATCCATTTTTTTAAATTTTTTTTAATTAAATTTTTACAATTATTATTATAATATTCTATTGTTATTTTTTTCCCTATATCATTTTTACTAATATTTAATTTTTTTTCTACTGATATCTCAATAGGTAAACCATGTGTATCCCATCCTATTTTATTTATTACATTATAATTATTCATTATATAAAATCTACTTACTATATCTTTTATTATTCTAGAAAATACATGATGAATTCCTGGTTCCCCATTTAAAGATGGTGGGCCATCATATATAACAAAATTTTTTTTTTGTTTTTTTTTTTTTATTTTATTTTTTTTCCAAAAAAAAAAAATTTCCTTATATATTTTATATAAATTTAATTTTTTATTCAAATTTTTAATTTTATTTTATAGCCCATAGGGGAATTGAACCCCTCTTTCCAGAATGAAAATCTGACGTCCTAACCAATAGACTAATGGGCCTTATATTTATTAACTAAATTAGATAATTGACTTTTTATTCTTGAAACTTTATTTATATGTATTATTTTTTTAATTCTTAATTTATCTAATTTAGAAAATACAAAAGATAAGTTTTTTAAAATTTTTATATTATCTATTTTTTTTTCTATTAAATCTTTTTTAATATTTTTTATTAATATTTTAATAGTTTTTTTTTTATATTTATTATATTTTCTTTTTTTTATATTTTGTCTTTGTCTTTTTAAAACAGATTTATTTGACATTATATTTTATATATATAATAATTATTTTTATGTTTAAATCAAAAATTTTAATTAATTATTTCACTAATAAATCCAATTTTTTTTAAATCTTTCCAAAAATTTGGATAAGATTTATTAATTGTATATGGATTTTCTATTAAAATTTCTTTTTTAATTATAGCTATTGTAGAAAAAGCCATAGCCATTCTATGATCTTTATATGTTTTTATAATAATTTTATCTTTTTTATTTTTTTTAAATTTTTTTATTTCTATACTTTTATTAGTAATTTTAGTTATTACCCCTATTTTTTTTAATTCTTTTTTTAAAGCTTCCAATCTATCAGTTTCTTTTATTTTTAAAGTATTTAATCCTTTTAATAAACATTTAATTTTTAAACAAGAACAAGTTATAATTATTGTTTGAGCTATATCAGGAGTAGATTTTAAATTTAATTTTAAATATTTTGGTTTTTTTTTATAACTTTTTTTTAATATGATAATATTATCTTTTTTTATAAATTTAGTTTTTATACCAAAATATTTTTTATAAATACAAGATATAATTTTATCTCCTTGTAAACTTTTTTTTTTAAAATTTTTTAAAATTAATTTTTTTTTTTCATTTAATATAGATAAAATAGAATAAAAATAAGATGCAGAACTCCAATCAGATTCTATATTATAAATTTTTTTTTTTTTTGTTGTTTTATATTTTTTTATATATATATAATTTTTTTTTACTTTTATATTAAAATTTAATTTTTTTAATATTTTTATAGTCATATATATATATGAAATAGAAAATTTATCATTTAATAATTTTATTGTTAATCCTTTTTTTAATTTAGGTCCAATTAAAATTAACGATGTTATATATTGACTACTTATATTAGATGGTATTTTTATTATATTTTTTTTTAATATTTTACCTTTAATTACAATAGGCGGATATCCAAATTTTTTTTTATACTTTATATTAGCCCCTATAGATTTTAATGCTTCTACTAAATATAATATAGGTCTTTTTTGCATTCTTTTAGTCCCTGTTAATGTTATTTTTTTTTTATTTTGTATAGAATAATAAGATGTTAAAAAACGCATAACAGTACCAGCATCTTTTATATCAATTTTATTTTCATTAGATTCTAACGCTTTTATCATTATTTTAGTATCATTTGAATTTGATATATTATACAATTTAACATTATTATAAAGTTTTTTTATTATTAATAATCTATTAGACAAACTTTTAGAACCTGTTATTTTAATTATAACTTTTTTTTTAAAATTATTTTTATATTTTAACTTTAAATACATAACTTAATTAAATAAATTTTATTTAATATACATAATTAATATATTTATATCTGATGGTGATATACCACTTATTCTAGAAGCTTGACCTATTGAATATGGTTTATAATTATTTAGCTTTTCTTTAGCCTCATTAGATAAATTTTTAATTTTATTATAGTTTAATTTATTCGGTATTTTTAAATCTTCTAATTTATTCATTTTTTTTACATTTTCTTTTTCTTTTTTTATATAATATTCATATTTAATTTCATTATTAATAATGTTTTTATTTTTTATTATATATTTTAAATTTTTTTTTATATATTTTTTTTTTATTATTTTATCTAATATTTCATCTATTTTTATTTCTGGTCTTAATAAAATATCATAAATATAAATATTTTTATTTTTTTTTAAATTAATTTTTGTTTTTTTAAAATAATTTATAGTTTTTTTTATTATTTTTTCTTTTTTTTTTATTTTTTTTAATTTTAATTTATTTATTAACCCTAATTTATATCCTATAGGCATTAATCTAATATCAGAATTGTCTTGTCTTAATAAAATTCTATACTCAGCTCTAGACGTAAACATTCTATAAGGTTCTAATGTCCCTTTATTAACTAAATCATCTATTAAAACTCCTATATATGCTTCATTTCTTTTTAATATTAATGGTTTTTTTTTTTTTATTGTTAAAAATGAATTTATTCCAGCAATTAATCCTTGACAAGCAGCTTCTTCATATCCAGTAGTTCCATTTATTTGTCCAGCAAAAAATAAATTTTTAATTTTTTTAGTTTCTAATGTTAATTTTAATTGTATAGGGTTAAAATAATCATATTCTATAGCATATCCATATTCAATAATTTTGCTATTTTCTAATCCTTTTATAGTTTTTATAATTTTTTTTTGTATTTTTGGGGGTAAACTAGTTGACAAACCATTTAAATAAACTATTTTACTATTCCACCCATCTGGTTCTATAAATATTTGATGTTTTTTTTTTTCTTTAAATCTAAAAACTTTATCTTCTATTGAAGGACAATATCTAGGTCCATTATTATTTATTTTTTTATTAAATATAGGTGATAAATTAAAATTTCTTTTTATTATATTATGTGTTTTTTGATTAGTATAAGTTATATAACATTTTTTTTGTTTTTTTAAAAATTTTGTATTAAAATAAGAAAATTTACTAGGTTTTTTATCACCTTTTTGTTCTAATAAATTATTATAATTTATTGTTTTTTTTAATATTCTTGGCGATGTTCCTGTTTTCATACAACCAGAAATTAATCCATGTTTATTTAATTGTTCTGTTAAACCTTTAGATGCTATTTCATTTATTCTACCTCCATAATATACTTTTTTACCTATAACTATTTTACCATTTAAAAATGTACCTGTAGTTATAATTACCGATTTACTTTTAATTTTTATATTTTTTTTTGTTATTACTCCTTTTACTTTTTTTTTTTTTATTATTAATTTACAAACAATATCTTCTAATATATTTATTCCTTTTTTTTTTATTATTTTTTTTACATTTTTAATATATAATTTTCTATCAATTTGCGCTCTAGGACTCCACATAGCCGGGCCTTTTGATTTATTTAACATTTTAAATTGTATCATAGATAAATCTGCTAATTTACCCATATATCCTCCTAAAGCATCAATTTCTCTTACTATTTGTCCTTTACCTATACCACCAATTGATGGATTACAAGACATTTTCCCAATTTTTTTTTTATCTATTGTTATTAATAATATTTTTGCACCCATTTTATGAGCAGATAAAGTTGCTTCTATACCTGAATGCCCCCCACCTACTATTATAATATCATAATATTTTTTCATTTACTTATTTTTATATTTTTTAAATAATTAATATAAAAATCTTCTTTATATTTCATTTCTTTTCTATTAAATTTATTATTATCATTATATCCAAATAAATGTAAAATTCCATGTATAATTACTCTTTTTATTTCTTTAGAAAATTTAACATTAAAAATTTTTGAATTTATATAAACTTGATCAACGCTTATAAAAATATCTCCATAAATTATATTTTTTTTATTACTATAATTAAAAGTTATAATATCTGTAAAATATATTTTTTTTAAATATTTTTTATTTATATTTAATATATATTTATTATTACAAAATATATAATTTAATATATATATTTTTTTTTTTTCTAAATATGCTATTAAAAATATTTTTTTTTTTAACATATTTTTTTGATTTATTTTTATATTTTTTTTAAAAAAAAAATTAATCATGTTTTTTAATAATTTTATAGATAAAGTTAATATTATTTGTAGAAGTGGTAACGGTGGGAATGGTATAGTTCACTTTAATAATAAAAAAAAAAAACTAGGAAAACCAGATGGTGGTAATGGGGGTAAAGGTGGTAATATAATATTTATAGGAGATAAAAATTTATTTACATTTTATAATTTATATAAACAAAAAAAAAAATTTTATGCTTATAATGGATTAAATGGAAAAAATAATTGTAAAACTGGTAAAAACGGAAAAGACTGTATAATTAAAGTACCTATAAATACTAATATTAAATATTTTATAAATAATAAAAAAATAAAAAAAAAAATTAAATATAATAACCAAAAAAAAATAATATTATTTGGTGGTTCGGGTGGTAAAGGTAATAATTATTTTAAAAATTCCAAATTTCAAAAATCTAAAAAATTTACTAAAGGTGAAAAAGGTATTATATCTTTTATTAATTTAAAATTAAATCCTAACATAGATATAGGTATTATAGGTATGCCCAACGTTGGTAAATCTACAATATTATCTGTATTAACTACAACTAAACCAAAAATAGACAACTATAATTATACTACTATAATACCTAATTTTGGTTTATATATTAATAATTATAAAAAATATTTAGTTATAGATACACCTGCAATAACTAGAAAAAAATATAAATATTTAAAATATATTAAATTCGTTAAAATTTTATTAATAGTTATAGAAATTAAAAATAAAAAAAAAATATTATATGATTTATATTATATTTATAAAAAAATAAAAAAAAAAAAAATTAAATTAAAAAAAATTAAAAAAATTATTATATTATCAAAATATGATAATATTAATAATTATAAAAAAAAAAAAATAAAAAAATTTTTATACAAAAAAAAAATTAATTTCTGTTTTTTTTCTATTTTTAATAAAAAAAATAAAATTAAATTAAAAAAAAAAATTAATAGATTGTTGTCTTAAAATTATTTTTTAAAAATTCTAAACTATTTTTTATATCTTTAGGTAATTTTATTTTTACCTCTTTATATTTTTTATTATTAGGATCTTTATATTTTAAATAATATGCATGTAAAGCTTGTCTAGGTAATATTTTAAATAAATCTTGTATTTCTTTTTTATATTTATTAAATAATATTTTATTACCTCCATACAAATTATCATTAAAAATAGGGTGACCCAAATGTTTAAAATGTACTCTTATTTGATGCGTCCTTCCTGTTTTTATACTACACTTAATTAAACTAATAATTTTATAAGATTTTAAAATTCTATATTTAGTTATAGAATATTTAGAATATTTAATTAATTTATTATTTTTATTAATAACAATCATTTTTATTCTATTTTTTGGATTTCTTCCTATATTATTTTTAATTATATTTTTTTTTTTTGATGGTATTCCCCAAATCAAAGCTAAATATTTTTTTTTTATTTGTTTATTAATAAATTGTTTTTTTAAATATTTATAAGATTTTATATTTTTAGCTATTAATAATAAACCAGAAGTATTTTTATCTAATCTATGCAATAATCCCATTTTATAATGTGAATAAGATAATTTATCATTAACTTTTTTTTTTTTTAAATAATATTTTAACCAATTAATTAAAGTATTATTATAATTACCATAACCTGGATGTACTACTAAACCAGGCATTTTATTTATAATAATTAAATTTTTGTCTTCATAATGTATTTTTACTTTTATATTTTTATTTTTATATATTTTATTTTTATTTTTTTTTATTTTTATTTTTTTTTTAAAAATTTTAATTTTATCGTTTTTTTTTATTTTTTTATTTTTTTTTATTTTTTTATTATTTAATAAAATAAAACCTTTCTTTATATAATTTTGTATTTTTTCTCTTGATATTTTATTATTAAAATATTTATTATATAAAAATTTATCTATTCTTTTATTCATTAATTATATGGAGTTGGCGGGATTCGAACCCGCGTCCATATTAAAATATATAAAATATTGTTTTATAGTTTTTTTTTTCTTAACTATTTTTATTCTAAAAAATAGAAAAAAAATAAAAATTTAATCTAAATTATTAATTTATATTTGCACAACTAAAATAATTTAGTATAGCTAAGCAGCTTGTGCAAAATTTATATTTAAGTCTCCTTTTATTTATTATTATATTTTTTTTAAAGTGAATATTAACACTTAAAATATTTTAAATATTTTAATATGTCAATTCCATAAACAACCCCTAAATAAATTATTTAATTAAACTTAATATAGCTATATAATATCCTTTTAAACCAAATCCTAAAATTATACCATAATTAATATTAGGAGATATCAATGATTTATGTCTTATTTTTTCTCTATTATATATATTACTTATATGTACTTCTATTATTTTAATTTTATTTTTTATATATCTAATTGTATCAGATATCGCTAAAGAAGTATGAGAATAAGCTCCTGCATTTATTATTAATCCAAATATATTTTTTTTTTTATATATATTCTGTAATAATTCTATTATATCACCTTCATTATTTAAAAAATAAATTTTAATTTTTATTTTTTTTTTAAATTTTTTTTTTAAATTATCTAAATATTCAATTATATTAATTTTACCATATATTTCTTTTTCTCTATTACCTACCAAATTTAAATTCGGACCATTAATAATAATTATTTTTTTCATTTTTTTGTATTATTTTATAAATTTTCTTTTTTGATAAAATTATATATTTTCCTTCTTTTTTAATATATTTATTTATTTTTAATCCACCAAAATTTATTCTTTGTAAATATAAAATTTTATATCCTAATTTATTAAATATTCTATGGATTATTCTATTCCAACCTAAATTTATATATAAATGAATTATATTTTTTTTATTTTTATTAATAATAATTTTTTTAATTTTTATTACACCTTCTTTTAATTTTATACCTTTTTTTATTTTAATTATTGAATATAAATCTAAATTTTTATTTAATATTATTTTATATATTTTATTAATTTTATATTTAGGATGTAATAATTTATTAGATAAATATCCATCATTAGTTAATAATAAAATACCAGTAGTATTTTTATCTAATCTACCAACTGGATAAATTCTAAATTTTTTTTTATATTTGTTTGGTATAAAAAATAATATAGTTTTTCTATTTAAATTATCTTTTACAGTAGTAATACAATTTTTAGGTTTATTTATTAATATATATATATATTTATCAATTATTTTTATTTTTGTTTCATTATATTTTACATTATCATTAAAATTAATTTTATAACCCATTTTCTTTATTATTATATTATTTACAGATATTAAACCTAAATTAATTAATTTATCTGCTTGTCTTCTAGAACATAACCCTGAATAAGCTATAAATTTATTTAATCTTATTTTTTTATTTTTCATAATTTAACATTATTAAAAATATTATCTAAAATACCATTAATAAAAACTTTACTTTTTATACTAGAAAATAATTTTGTTATATTTATATATTCACAAATAATAATATTAATATTATTTTTAATAAAGAAAAATTCACATATAGCCATTTTAATTATAATTAAATCTATAACATTAATTAAACTTAAATCAGTTTTTATTTTTTTTTTTATTAAATTAATTAATATGTTTTTTTTTTTAATAACTAATAAATATAATTTATATAAAAAATCAATATTATTCTTATTATATAAATTAAATTGCTTTTTATTTTTTATATTATAAAATAATATAAATTTTATAATTTTTTTTTCTTCATATTGAAAATAAAAATCATATTTTATTTTATTTATATAATAATTTATACTTTTATTTATTTTATATTTTTTTTTAAAAATTTTATTTTTTATTTTATTTAAATATAAATTATTAATATTTTTAATATTTTTAATTATTTTATTAATATATAATTTAAAATCAAAAATTTTATTATATTTATATATATATAATATTTTTAAAACTTTAATTCTTATATAATTTTTAATTTTTATTTGTTTCAATGTTTTTTTTATATAAATAATAATTAAAATATTAATTATATAATAATTTTTAAATAAAAAAAAAATGAATAAAGAAAAAGAAGAGATAAAATCTAATAATTATATAAAAAGTATAAAAAAAGAAATATATTCTAAAACTTTAATAGCTAGAAGTAGAAGATATTTTTTTGATACTAATGAAACTAATGCAGGAGATTATTATCTAACTATAACTGAATCTAAAAAATTATATTTAAATGATGGTAGATCTTTTTTTAGAAAACATAAAATTTTTTTATATAAAGAAGATTTTAATGATTTTAAAAAAATTTTATCGGATATGATTAAATTTATATATGATAAAAAAGGTAAAGAATCTATTTTTAAAAAAATAGAAGAAAAAAAAACTGAAAAAAAAGAAAAAATAGCTAAAAAAAAAGAAAAAGAAAAAGAAAAAAAAACTGAAAAAAAAGAAAAAATAGCTAAAAAAAAAGAAAAAGAAAA
>CP099828.1:143029-163888 GCA_029851285.1 Candidatus Shikimatogenerans bostrichidophilus
AGAAAAAGAAAAAAAAACTGAAAAAAAATAAAAAGTAGCTTAAAAAAAAAAAAACTACGTATTTAATTGCGTAGTTTTTTTTTAAAAAAAAATGAAAAACCTAATAACAATTATAGGTAAATCTAATGTAGGTAAATCTTCTTTATTTAATTTTTTAATAAAAAAAAAATGTTCTTTAGTAAGTCCATTAAAAAATACTACAATAAATAGAAATTTTGGAGTTTTTAATATAAAAAAAACTATTTATAATATAATTGATACAGGAGGTTATAATGTTTTTTTTGATAAAAATAAAATAAAAAAAAAAATTTTTGAACAAATAATTTTATCTATTAAAGAATCATTTTTAATATTATTAATAATAGATGTTATTAAAGGAATTAATTTTTTAGATTATGATTTAATGTTAAGAATAAAAAGTTTAAATAAAAAATTTTTTATTGTTATTAATAAAATCGATATAAAAAAAAATATTATAAATTATAATGATTTATTTAAATATGGTATAAATGAAAAAAATATTTTTTATATATCAGTTACTCATAATAGGGGAATAGATAAATTATTAAAAGGAATACATAATATTTGTAAAAAAAAACAAAATAAAAAAGATAAAAAAAAAAATATAAATATTTCTATATTAGGTTATCCAAATTCAGGTAAATCAACATTTATTAATTCTTTTTTTTTAGATAATAATAAAAGTATAGTAAGCGAAATAGAAGGTACAACAATAGATACTTTATTTTTTAAAAAAGAATATAAAAAAATTATATTTACATTAATAGATACTCCTGGTATAAAAAAAAAATTTAAATTAAATAAAAATAAAAAAAAATTTTTATTAATAACTAAAAAAGTAATAAAAGAATCTGATATATGTATATTAATAATAGATATAGTACTAGGTATAAGTAAAAATGTTTTATATATAAAAGATTTAATAATAAAATATAAAAAAGGTATTATTGTTATTTTTAATAAATGTGATTTATTAAATAATAATGAAATTATTATTATAAAGAAACAAGTAAAATATTATTTTAATAATTATATACCTTTATTTTTTTTTTCTTTAAAATATAATTTTACAAAAAAAAAAATTAAAATAATAAAAAAAAAAATTTATAAAATTTTTATTAATAGAAAAAAAAAATATTTAACAAGTTTTTTAAATAAAAAATTATTATCACCTATAAATAATAAAAAATTTATAATTGATAATAAAATTTTAAAAATTCGTTTTTGTTATCAAAATAAAGAAAAAGAATTTCCATTTTTTATTTTTATTTCAAATTTAGAAAAAAAAATAAATATACGTAATATTAAATTTATAAAAAAATTAATAAGAGAAAAAATAAATAATTTTATTGGAATTCCTATCGATTTAAAATTAAAAAAAAAAAAATGTTAAAATTATCTTATATTTTAAATAATAAAAAAAAAATAATAAAAAGTTTAAAAAAAAGACAATTTAATAATTTAAAATTAATTGATGAAATTATATATTTATATAAGAAATTTAAATTAATAAAAAAAAAAAAAGATAAGTTATTAAATAAAATAAATAAATTTTCTAAAAATTTTTTTAAAAAAGGAATAAATAAAAATATATTATTAATAAAAAATAAAAAAAAAAAAAAATAAATAAAAAATGTATAAAAATAGAAAAAAAAATATATAAAAAAAATATTTTATTACCCAATATATTAAATCCATTATATTTTAAAATTAAAAATAAAAAAAAAATAATATATAAATATGGTTATATAAATAAAAAAAAAAAATATTTAACACATATAGAATTAGCAAAAAAAATAGAAATTTTTGATAAAAAATTGGCTAGCAATTTAAGTGGATCAGGTTTTGCAATATTATCAGGGAAAGGTTTGAAATTATATAAAGCTTTAGTTAATTTTTTTATTTATTTTAATAAAAAAGAAGGATACAAAGAATATATATTACCATATTTAGTTAATAAAAATACAATATTAGGTACAGGTCAATATCCTGAAAAAAAAACACAATTATATAAAATAGAAAAACAAGATTTATTTTTAATACCAACAGGTGAGGTACCTTTAATTAATTTATATAGAAATAAAATATTTAATATAAATGAATTACCTATAAAATCACAAACTTATACAGATTGTTTTAGAAAAGAGGCAGGATCATATGGAAAAAATGTTAAAGGTTTGAATAGAATACATCAATTCGGTAAGGTAGAAATAATTGAAATAAGTGATATTAATTCAGATATAAGTTTAAAAAGAATGTTTAATCATATAAAAAAAATTTTAAAATTACTTAATTTAAAATTTAGAATAATATTATTACCAGCAAAAGATATAGGTTTTACTTCATCTATAACTTATGATTTTGAGGTTTATTCAGTAGGGCAAAAGAAATGGTTAGAGGTAAGTTCTTTATCTAATTGTTTAAATTATCAATCTAATAATTTAAATATAAAATATAAAAATAAAAATAATATATATTTTTGTCATACATTAAATGGTAGTTGTTTATCATTACCTAGAATATTATTATCTATAATAGAATTAAATCAAAAAAAAAATACAATTGAAATACCTAAGATTTTATTACAATTTTATAAATAATTTAAATTTATATATTAATATTTATACTGATGGATCTTCTAAAGGGAATCCAGGACCTGGAGGAGTAGGATTTATTATTTTATATATAACTTATTTTAAAGAATATTCATATAAATTTAGATATACTACAAATAATAGGATGGAGTTATATTCTATTATTTTTTCATTAAAAACTATAAATAAATTAATTAATTATAAAAATTTATTATTTAATATATATAGTGATTCAAAATATATAATAAATACAATAAAATATAATTATAAAATTAAAAAAAATTATGATTTATGGAATAAATTATTTAAATTTAATATAAATAAAATAAATTTTTTTTGGGTTAAAGGTCATAATAATAATTATTATAATGAAAAATGTAATTTATTAGCTAATAATATAATTAATAAAAAAAAATATAAAATAGATTTTTTTTATGAAAACCTAAAAAAGTAAATATCTTTATCGCATTTTTGAAAAAAAAATGAGGAAAGTCTGGACACTAAAGAGAAATACAACGGATAACGTCCGTCCATCGTGAGATGAGGAATAGTGCAACAGAAAGTATGTATAGTATAATATTAATATATTATATTTTATAGTGAAATCATGTAAACTCTGTATAGTGAAATGTCAAATAACCATTTAATTATTTTCTCGATAAAGAATGGTTGGTAGACAGATAAAGATATATATGGTAACATATATACTAGATAAATGATAAAGAATATATTTAAAATAAAATATATTACAGAATCCAGCTTATATATTTACTTTTTATAGGTTTTTTTTTATTTTACTTAATAATTTTATAAATTTATCTTTATTTATTTTAATTTTTTTTTTAAAATTTAAATCTTCTATTTTATTTATTGGTAATAGATGGACATGTACATAATTTATTTCTAAGCCAACTACTGATAAGGCTATTTTTTTACATTTTATTGTTTTTTTTAAAATATTAGCTATTTTATAACTAAAATTCATTAAAGAAATATATTTTTTTTTTTTCATATTAAAAATATTATCATCTTTAATATTTTTAGGTATAGTTAAAGTATGACCTATAACAATAGGATTAATATCTAGAATAGCTATATTATTTTGATTTTCATATATTTTATAAGACTTTTTTTTATTTTTAATAATTTGTTCAAAAATATTATTTTTTTTATACATAAATTATTCTATATTAATTATTTTAAATTTAAATTTTTTGTTTAAGTTTATAATATCTCCCTTTTTTTTTCCTATTAATGAATTAGAAATCGGTGAATTAATAGAAATTTTATTTTTATTAATATTAGCTTCACTATTAGAAACTATTTGATATTTTTGGATTTTATTATTATTTAAATTTTTTATAGTTATTTTAGAAAATAAATTAATTTTTTTATTTTTTTTTTTTTTTTTATATTTACTACTTTAGAATTAAAAAGTATTTTTTTTAAATTATTTATTTCTAATATTAAACGACTATATTGTTCTTTAGCAGATATATATTCATAATTTTCTGATAAATCTCCTTTTTCAACAGCTTTTGATAATTGTTTAATAATTTTTTTTTTTTTTTTTTTTTCTAAATAAGATATTTTTTTTATTAATTTGTTATAAAAATTTTTAGTTATATATTCCATTTTTTTTAAAAAATTTAAATTAATAAATTAATATATATGAATAATATATTTAAATATTTTTTTTATAATAAAAATATTGATAAAGAAGAATTAATACAAATAATAAGAGAATCAATATCTTTAATATTAAAAATAAAAAAAGAAAAAATAAAATTAAATTTTAAAAAAAAACAAATAAAAATAAATAATAAAATAATTAAATTAACAAGAAAAAAAATTTTTATTATAGGGAAGGTAATAATTATAAAAATAAATGAAATTATAAATAAAAAAAAATATGAATATTATAAAAAAAAAAAAGGTAAAATTATAAAAGCAGAAGTTAAAAATATTTTATTTAAAAAAATAATTTTATTACATAAAAATAAAAATGAATTATATTATAAAATAGATTATAAAATTGATATTTTTTTTTTTAAAATAGGATATTATTATCACTTTTTAGTAAAAGAAGTATTGTTAATTAGAGGTAATATATTAATAATATTATCAAGAAAAGAAAAATTATTTATTTATAATTTATTAAAACTAGAAATACCTGAAATAAAAGAAGGGATAATAAAAATAGTAAAAATAATAAGAAAACCAGGTATAATTAGTAAAATTTTTGTTAAAAGTAAAAAAAAAAATATAGATCCTATAAGTATATGTTTAGGAATAAAAGGATATAGATTAAAAAATTTATTAAATGAATTATATAAAGAAAAAATAGAAATTATAAAAAAAGAATAAATATGGAAAAAAAAGAAATAAAATTATATGAAAATATAAGTATTAATGATTTATCATTAATGTTAAACATAAATTATACAAAAATAATTAAAATATGTGTATCTTTGGGTTTAGTAGTTACTATTAATTCTAAATTAAATAAAGATTTAATTGTATTAATATGTGATGAATTAGGATATAAAATTAAATTTAAAAAGAAAGATAATATTTATGATATAATAAAAGAAGACAAAAAAAAAAAAGAGAAGAAAAAATATATAATAAGGCCACCTATAGTTACTATAATGGGTCATGTAGATCATGGAAAAACTTCTTTATTAGATTATATAAGAAAAACAAATACTATTATTAAAGAAGTAGGGGAAATAACTCAACATATAGCAGTTTATAATGTAAAAATAACAAAAAATAAAAGTATAACTTTTTTAGATACGCCTGGTCATGAATCTTTTGTTTCTATGAGATATAGGGGACTAAAAATAACAGATATAGCTATTATAGTAATATCATCAGAAAGTGGAGTTATGAAACAAACAATAGAATGCATAAATAATGCTAAAAGTGAAAATATACCTATAATATTTGCTTTTAGTAAAATAGATAAAATAAATTCTAATATTAATAAAATAAAAGAACAGTTATCTAATTTAAATATTATAGTAGAAGATTGGGGAGGTAAATATTTATGTCAGAAAATATCAGTAAAAAATGGGTATGGTATAGATAAATTATTAAATAAAATTTTAAAAAAATCAGAAGAATTAAATTTAAAAATAAATATAAATAAATTATGTAGCGGTACTATTATAGAATCTTCATTAGATAAAAATAAAGGATATGTTTCTAAAATATTAGTACAGAATGGTATATTAAAATTAGGAAATTATATAATTTCTGGTATTTTTTATGGTAAAATAAAAAGTATTTATAATGATAATAATAAAAAAATAAAAAAAGTGTACCCATCTTATCCAGCTTTAGTTATAGGATTTAATGGGGCTCCAGATTCAGGAGAAAAATTTTATGTTTTTAATAATGAAAAAAAAATAAAAAAAAAAATATTGGAAATAAAAAAAAAAAAAAAAGAGAAGAAAATATAAAATTAAAAAATTTAAATAGTACAAATAAAAAACAAATTAATATTATAATTAAAGGAGATGTTTATGGGTCTATAGAGGCTATTATAGATGAATTAGAAAAAATATCGAATAAAAATTATTTTATTAATATAATTAAAAAATCTGTAGGTAATATAACAGAGTCAGATATAATGTTGGCTAAGGCAGTGAAAGCAACAATAATAGGATTTAATATAAAAATTTTAGTTAATAAAAAAAAAAAAATAAATTATAAAAAAATATATTTATTTAATTTAATATATGATATAATAGATTTTTTTAAAGAAAAAATAAAAAAAAAAGAAAAAATAACTAAAAAATTTATAGGTAGTGCTAGAATAATAAAGAAATTTAAAATAAATAATATTATAATATTTGGTTGTATTGTTTTAGAAGGTAAAATAAATATAAAAAATAAAATATTAGTTTTTAGAAATAAAAAAGAAATATATGATGGTAGTATTTTATCTATAAAAAGATTTAATAAAAATGTAAATGAAGTTAATAAAAAAAATGATTTTGGAATAATTATAAAAAATTATAATAAATTAAAAAAAAATGACATAATTAAATCTTATATTAATTAATTTTTTTTTTATAAAAAAAAATATATTTTTTAAAAAAAAACATAATATAATGACTAAATATGATATTATATATGATGTAAGTAATAAAACAGGAATATCTAAAAAACATGTTAAAAAAGTTATGGAATCGATGGCAAATACTATAAAAGAATATTTGTTATCTGGACATAATATATATTGGAGAAAATTCTGTACATTTTATATTAAAAAGAGAGCTGAAAAAAAGGCTAGAAATATTTCAAAAGGAATAACAATAAATGTGCCAGCACATAATGTTCCTTTATTTAAATTTTCTAAATCTTTTGTAAAAAAAGTAAAAAAGAAATTACCAATTAAATAATTAACTTTAAAATAATAAAAATTATGCCAAATGGTAGAAAAAGAAAAAGAAAAAAAATAGCAACACATAAAAGAAAAAAAAGAAGAAGAAGAAATAGACATAAGAAAAAAAAATAGTATTTTAAATAATTAATGATTAAAAATTTAATAATAAATGTAAAAAAAAAAAAAAAAAAAATAGCTATATTAGATGATAAAAAGTTAATAGAAATTTATGATTTAAAAAAAGATTCAATTAATATAGGGGATATATTAGTAGGTAAAATAATATATATATATAAAGGTATAAATGCAGTTTTAGTAGATATAGGATATAAAAAATATGGTTTTTTAAATTATAATGATATAGGAGACTATTTTTTATTTTTTAAAAAAAAAAAAATAAAAAAAAAAAAAAAAAAAAAAAAAAAGTAATGTTATATATTTATTTATAATAGGACAATATATATTAGTGCAAATAATAAAAAAACCAATAGATAATAAAGGACCAAAATTAACATCAAAAATAACATTTGTAGGTAGATATGTTATATTATTACCATTTAAACAAAAAACATATATATCTAATAAAATAAAAAAAAAAAATAAAAAACGTTTAATTAAAGTAAAAAGTTATTTACCTGAAAATATAGGATGTATTATAAGAACTAAAGCTTATAATAAGGGAATAAACATAATAAAATTAGAAATTAATATTTTATTGAAGGTTTATAATAAAATTTTTTTAAAGTTAAAAAAAAAAAGAAAAAAAAAAATTTATAAAAATAATAATATTATATATGATTTATTAAAAGAAAATAAAATTAAATATTTAATTTGTAATAATTTAAAATTATGTATATATATAAAATTATTTTTATATATTTTTAAAATAAAAATAATTGAAAAAATAAAATATTATAATAATAAAAATTTACCAATATTTATAAAATATAAAATAGAAAAACAAATAGAATTATTATTTAATAAATATATATATATATCTAATAAAGTAAATTTAATTATAGAAGAAACAGAAACTTTAAATGTTATAGATATAAATAGTGCTAATAATGAAAATAAAGCTTATAAAATTAATTTAATAGCTATAAAAGAAATAACTAGACAAATTATATTAAGAAATTTAGGAGGTATTATAATAATAGATTGTATAGATATGAAAACAAAAAAAGAAAGAAAAAAAATATATAAAATATTAAAAAAAAATATGGAAAAAGATAAAAAAAAACATAAAATATATCCTCCTACTAAATTAAATTTAATACAAATAACTAGAGAAAGAGATTTAATAAAATTAAAATATTATAAAAAAAAAAAAAATAAATATATATATAATTATATAAATAATATAGAAATAGAATTATTAAAATATATAAAATTAGAAAAAAAAATATATTTACATGTTAATCCAATAATAGCGAATTATTTAAAATATGGTTTTTTTTCTTATAGAATGAAATGGTATTTTAAATATAAGAAATGGATAAAAATAATTTCAAGGTTTTCTTTTAATTTTTTTAAATATAAGTTATTTAATTAAACGGATGTGGTGGAATAGGTATACACGCTAGACTTAGGATCTAGTTCTATTTATTAGAATTAAGGGTTCGAATCCCTTCATCCGTATATTTTTTTTTAATATATGAATGATTATTTAATATTAAGTAAACATACTATAACTGCAATATCAAGTCCCTTAGGTGTAGGAGCTATATCTATAATAAGAATAACAGGTAAAAAAACTAAAAAAATAATATATAAAATATTTAAAAGTAAAAGAAAACTTAAAGAAAGTGGTAAAACAAATTTAGGTATTATTATAGAAAATGGTAATATAATAGATGAGGTAGTTGTTATTTTTTTTAAAAAGCCTTATACATATACTGGAGAAGATTTAGTTGAAATTTATTGTCATGGTTCTATATATATACAGAATAAAATAATAAATTTAATAATTAAAATGGGTGCTAGATTAGCAATTAATGGAGAATTTACATATAGGGCGTATTTAAATAAAAAAATAACATTATTACAAGCAGAATCAGTACTAGATATAATTAAATCAACAGATAAAATAAGTCATACTATAGCAATAAATAATTTAATAAATAATGAATTATTTAATAAAATAAAAAAAATAGAAAAAAAATTATTAAATATATTATCAAATATAGAATTGAGTTTTGATTTTGTTGAAGAAGATATAGTAATAAATTATAAAAATATTTATAAAGGAATTAAATATGTTAAAAAAAAAATAAAAAAAATAATTAAATCTTATAAAATAACTAATTTAATAAATAAAGGATGCAATATAGCTATTGTAGGTCCGGTAAATTCGGGGAAATCAACATTAATGAATGCTTTAATAAAAGAAAATAAATCAATAATATCAAATATACCTGGAACAACTAGAGATGTAGTAGAGGGGAAAATAAAAATAAAAAATTTTAATTTTAATTTATTTGATACTGCAGGGTTAAGAAAAACTAAATATATAATAGAAAAAAAAGGAATAAAAAAAACAATAAAACAAATAAAAAAAACAAATATAATTTTATTTGTATTTGATTATAGAAAAATTAAAAAAATAAAAAAAAAATTAAAAAAAAAATATTTTAAAAATAAAAAAATATTTTTAATAGCTAATAAAATTGATAAAAAAGAAAAAAAAAAAAAAAAAAAAATTTTTAAATATTTTTAATAAAAAAAAAAAAATTATATATATATCAGCAAAAAAAAAAAAAGGTATAAAAAAAATTTTAAATTTAATAAAAAAAAAAATACCTAATATTAATAATTATTTTATTAACAATATAAGACATTACAATGAATTAAAAGGATGTTTAAAATATATAAAAAAAATAAAAAAAAATTATAAAAAAAAAATACCATTAGAATTAATATCAATAGATTTAAGAAAAGCTATTAGTTATTTATACAATTTAAATGGTAAAACATTTGATAATAATGAAATTTTAAATAATATTTTTTCAAAATTTTGTATAGGTAAATAATTAATTAATTTTTTTTAAAAATAAATTAATTCTATTTAAAATTATATTATTTTTAATAATATATAAAATATCTATTATATTAATACCAATTAATTCTCCTACAATAGATATTCTAAGTAATTTTAATAAAAAAACATTATTTATTTTATTTATTATTTTTTTTATTTTTTTTTTATTTTTATTTTTAAAAAAAACTTTTTTTATATTGTTAAAAAAAAAGATAATTTTTTTTTTATTAAAATTAATATATTTTTTTAAATAAATAGGTATTTTATAATTTATAGGATTAATAAAAAAATAATAACTAACATCCCAAATTTGATTAATTAAAGATATTCTATTTTTAGTTAATTTAATAATTTTTTTTATATTTTTATTTTTTATATTAATATTTAATTTATTAATTTTTTTTTTTAAAAAAGAATATATAATTTTAAAATTCTTTTTTTTATTTAAATATTTTTTATTAATCCAACATAACATTGAATAATTTAAATGAATATCAGATTTATTTATATTTTTAAAAGAAAAAAGGGAAATTAATTTTTTTTTTTTATAAATTATTTTATTTTTGTTTGGGTTAGGATTCCATCCTAATAAAGCTATAAAATTAAAAACAGCTTCTGGTAAAAAACCTTTTATTTTAAAAGAATTTTTAATTTTATAATATTTATAAATTGGATATAAAGGTGTATTACTATAATTATTAATTCTTTTACTAATTTTACCTCCATTATTATTTAATATTAAAGGCAAATGTACAAATTTAGGTGTTTTCCAATTAAAATATTTATATATAATAATATGTATGGGTGTACTAGAAATCCATTCTTTTCCCCTAATAACATGAGTAATATTCATTAAAAAATCATCTATAACACTAGCTAAATGATAGGTAGGCATATTATTTCTAAAGATAATTGAATCTTCTAATAATTTAGTTTTAACATTAATTATACCATAAATTAAATCATTAAAAGTAATTTTATTAATTTTTGGTATTTTAATTCTTATAACAAAATTTTTTTTTTTTTATATATTTTTTTATATATTTTTTTTTTAATGTTAAAGAATTTTTAAATTTTTTTCTTGTTTTATAATTATAAACAAAATCTTTTTTATTTTTTTTTTGTTTTTTTATTTTTTTTTGGGACTCAAAACAAAAATAAGCATATTTTTTTTTTAATAATTTTTTTATATAATGTTTATAGATATTAATTCTTTTAGATTGAATATATGGTTTATGTATACCACCTGCTTTATATCCCTCATTATGTGTTATTTTACACCATTTTAAAGCATCTATTATATATTTAATAGATTTTTTTTGATTTCTTTTTTTATCAGTATCATCTATACGTAATATAAAATCTCCATGTTTATTTTTAGCAAATAGATAATTGTACAAAGCAGTTCTAATACTACCTATATGTAATGGGCCAGTAGGACTAGGAGCAAATCTAACTCTTATTTTTTTTTTCATTATAATTTATATTATTTTATAGTAAATGGCACTATGGCCGAGTGGTTAGGCAAAGGTCTGCAAAACCTTTCACAGTAGTTCGATTCTACTTAGTGCCTTTTTTTTTTATTTGTTTTTTTTTCCAATTAATAATTTTTTTATGATTACCTGACAATAATATTTTAGGTACTTTCATGTTTTTATATTTATAAGGTCTAGTATATAAAGGAAATTCATAAAAATATTTATTGTTAAATGTATCAGTATATGTTGATTTAATATTTCCTAAAATACCAGGTATAAATCTAATTATCGTATCTAATACTACTAAAGTAGGTAAATCACTATTAGATAATATATATGGTCCTATAGAATATTCTTTATTAATTAAATATTCTCTTATTCTTTGATCTATTCCCTTAAAATAGCCACATATAAATAGAATATGTTTTTTTTTAGATAATTTAATTGCTATTTTATTATTATATAATTTAGCATCAGGAGATAAATAAATAATATAAAGATTTTTATCTTTTATATTTTTTATAATTTTATAAATTGGTTCTATTTTTAATATCATACCATATCCACCACCATATAAATAATCATCTATACATTTTTTTTTACCTTTTTTTATACCGTATTTTTTTAAATTAATTATATTTATTTTTATTTTTTTTTTTTTTAATGCTTTAATTATTAAAGGATAATTTTTTAATAAAAAAAACCAAAATAAAGGATATAAAGTAATAATATCTATGTACATTGATATTTATAGCGGAGACAGGATTTGAACCTGTGACCTTCGGGTTATGAGCCCGACGAGCTACCAGACTGCTCTACTCCGCACTTATTAATTAATATAAGAAAATTATTTTTTATTTAAAAATTTTTAAATTTATAGAATATCCTAAATGATTATTAATATTTAAAACAGTATCATTAGAAAAAATTAAATATTGTCCTTTTATACCTATTAATTTATCTTTTATTTTTTTTGTTTTTAATAAATTAAAATTTTTAATTTTTTTTGGATATTTTATAATAGGATAAATAAAATTATATATTTTATTTTTTTTATAAAAAAATTTTTTTAATTTTTTAGAAATTTTTAAAATATATTTAAGTATTTTTTTTTTTAAATTAATTAGATAGATTTTATTGATATATATATTATTAGTTAACATTTTAATATAATTTGTTCTGTCAGGAATTTTTTTTTTACAAATATTTTCTATTATACCAGATAAATATCTATTAGGAGTTTTAGCTATAATAATAGCTTTAGTAGCACCTTGATCCATTAATCGTTTAATTAAGTTTTTTTTTAAAGTTATACCGACTTTTATGTTACCTGTAAAAGATATATAAATATAATGATCTTGTAATTCTAGTTTTTTTTCTTTTTTTAAATTTATTTTTTCTATATTTAAATGAGATGTACATTTATAAGGATGAAAAATACCTAAATTAAAATAGTTAAAGAAACAATGTTTACAATATCCATTTCTAAAGATAGGTTTGTTTATATAACAATATAAGCAGTAGGATTTATTATAACTAATTTTTATATATTTATTAATAAATAAATTTAATTTTATTTTATAATTTTTATTTAAAATTAAAAAATATATTAATTTATTATTTTTTTTTTTTTAATAAACATTTTTTTTGTTATAATAACATTTTTTATAGTTTTCATATTTAAACTCCTCAAGCTGGATTCGAACCAGCTACCTTCTGATTAACAGTCAGATGCTCTACCAAATGAGCTATTGAGGAATAATATATAATAATAATATTATTATAATATAAAAAAAAAATAGATAAAAAATGAAGAAAATAGAAATATTATCTCCAGCTGGTAATTATGAATCTTTATATGCAGCAATAAAAGCAAAAGCAGACTCTATATATTTTGGTGTTGAGCAATTAAATATGCGTACTTTAAATAATAGTTTTAAAATAAAAGATATAGAAAAAATAAGTAAAATATGTAAAGATAATAAAATAAAAAAATATTTAACATTAAATACTATTATATATGATCATGATATTTATTTAGCAAAAAAAATATTAAATATATCAAAAAAAAATAAAATAGATGGAGTAATAGCTATGGATAATTTTATAATTAATTATTCAAAAAAAATAAAATTACCTGTACATATTTCTACTCAAGTTAATATAACTAATTTAGAAACAATTAAATTTTATTCTAAATATTGTGATGTTGTAGTTTTAAGTAGAGAATTAAATTTAAATCAAATAAAATATATAACTAATCAAATAAAGAAAAAAAAAATAAAAGGAGTATCAAAAAAAAATATAAAAATAGAAATATTTTGTCATGGATCTTTATGTATGGCTATATCTGGAAAATGTTATTTGAGTTTACATAGTTATAATTCATCAGCAAATAGAGGAGCATGCAAACAAAATTGTAGAAGGCAATATCTTGTAAAAGATTTAAATTCTAATATAAATTTAAAAATAGATAATAAATATATAATGTCTTCAAAAGATTTATGTACTATTAATTTTTTAGATAAAATTATAAAATCAGGAGTAAATATATTAAAAATAGAAGGTAGAAGTAAATCACCTGAATATGTTTATACAACTACTAAATGTTATAAGAAAGCTGTAGAATTAATAAAAAAAAATAAATTTAATATATATAATAAAAAAAAATTATTAAATAAATTAAAAACTGTATATAATAGAGGTTTTTGGTCTGGATATTATTTAGGTCAAAAAATAGGAGAATGGGCAAAATGTGATGGGTCTATATCAACTTATAAAAAAGAATATTTAGGATTAGTAAAAGAACAAAAAAATAAAAGAGTAAAAATATTAATACAATCATATAATTTAGAATTAAAAAATATTATATTAATAATAGGAGAAAAAATAGGAGTAAAAAAAATACAAATTAATAATTTAATTAATAATAAATTTAAAAAAATTAAAAAAGCAAAAAAAGGAGATATTTGTTATATTTATTTACCTTTTAAAGTATATAAAAAAAATAAAATTTATAAATTAATTAATAATGATAACAATAGTATTAAATAGGAATAAATGTATAGGATGTTCTACTTGTGCATTAATATGTCCATTTTATTTTAAATTATCTAAATTAGATGGAAAATCAAAATTATTAAAATCAATAAAAAAAAAAAATTATTATATATTAAAGAATATAAAAAATAAAAATTATAATAATTTAATAAAAGCATCAATTATGTGTCCAGTTAAAATTATTAAAGTAATTAAACATTAGAATTTAGGAATCATATACATAATAGTAATAAAATTATATTTTTTATTAAGAAAAAAAAAACCTATTCTAAGAAATTGATATATTTTATTAGTTTTTAAAAAAGAAGGTAAAATATTAGTATAACCATAAATTTTTTTTATACTATTAACGTTATATATTTTTTTTTTTTTAAAATAAATATATTTATAATTAATAATATTAATTTTATTTTTTTTAATTTTAGATATCCATTGTATAGTACTTTTTATATATTTACTATTAATATTATTATATATTTTACAATATATTTTATTTTTTTTTTTTTTATATGCTTTTATTATATAAGAATATTTTAATCTAATATAATTACTAAAAGATAATCTATAAAAATTTTTATCATGTTTTTTTTTAAAATCTTTTTTTTCTATATAGATATATCTAGAAAAAAAAATACAATAATTATTGTTTATTTTAATTTTTTTTATTTTATTTTTTTTAAAATTAGCAATAATTAATTTTATAGGAGACAATACAACCATAATAATAAAAGAATTATTAAATAATTTTTTTTTAATATTTAAATTTAAAGCATTAATAGATATATAAGTATTTCTTTTAGTATAACCTAACTTTTTAATAAAATTAATTAAATATTTAGGTTTATATCCTTTTTTTTTAAATGAAATTAAAGTAGATAATCTAAGATCATTAAAGTTCTTTACAATGTTTTTTTTATATAAAATATTTAATTTTCTTTTACTAGTAATAGAGTCATGTATATTTAATCTAGAAAATTCTATTTGTTTAGGTTTTAATTTATTAAAATTAATATTATATATATTATTAATAAACCAATTATATAAAGGTTTATGATTTTCAAATTCTATAGAACATAAAGAATGTGATATTTTTTCTATATAATCTGATTGACCATGAGCCCAATCATAAGTAGGATATATATACCAATCATATTTAGTTCTATAATGTTTTTTATTAATAACTCTATACATAATAGGGTCTTTTAAATGATAATTGTAAGATTTTTTATTTATTTTTGCTCTTAAAACTATTTCATTTTCTTTATATTTACCTATTTTCATTTGTTTAAAAAGAAATAAATTTTTTTTAATATTATAAATATTATAGTTTTTTTTTTTTTTTTTATAAATTGTATATATGCTTTTTTTTTTTTTTATTAATAATTTAGCCCATTTATATAATAAATTAAAATAATCAGAAGCAAATGTTAAATTAAAATTTTTGTAACCTAACCAATAAATAGATTTAATTATAGAATTAACATAATATAATTTACTAGTTTTAGGGTTAGTATCATCTATTCTTACATTGATTTCTGAATTAAATAATTCAGCTAATTTAAAATTTATATAAATAGCTTTAATATGACCTAAATGTAGAACAGAACTAGGTTCTGGTGAGAATCTAAATTTTAAATCTTTAGTAGATAAACGATTTTTTAAATCTTTATTAATAATTTTTAAAATAAAATTATTCATTTTTTTATAATTAAAATATAAAAATCTTTTTTACCTTTTTTAATTATTAAATATTTATTATTTATTAAATTTTTAAAATTAGTTATTGTATTATTTTTTATATAAATACCATTAATTAAAAAAATACCTTTATTATAAATAAATTTTTTATAATCACTATTAGAAAAAAAAATTTTTTTTTTTTTGATTAAATCAAATATAGTTATTTTTTTTTTATTTTTTTTTTTAAAATATATTTTATTTAAAAATTTTTTAATTAATAAAATATTATTTTTTATATAATTAAGTTTTTTTTTTTTAAATAATATATACATAACTTTTTTAATTTGTTTATATTTTTTTTTACCATGTACCCATGAAATTAAATATTTAATTAAAATTTTATTAATTATTTTTTTTTTTGGAAATTTGTAATTTAAATAAATTATTTTATTATAATTTTTAATATTAAAATTAGTAAGTAATTTTAAATAATTAATATTAATATTATCAGGCAAATTAATTAAAAATTGATAAAAATTATAAATACTAGTTTTATTTTTATTTAACCAAATATTATTTAAATTATTACTTTTACTAAATTTAATTCCATTTAAATTTAATAATAAAGGATGAGTAAAACCATATGTTTTTTTATTAAATTTTTTTTTTATTAATTTAATACCAGTTAAAATATTATACCATTGGTCGCTACCACCTATTTGTAAATTACAATTATATTTTTTGTATAAATAAAAATAATCAAACCCTTGTATAAATAAATAAAGTAATTCATTAAATGGAATATTTTTTTTTTTTTTTATTTTTTTTTTAAATAATTTAATTTTTAAAAATGAATTAATAGAAAATATAGATAGAATGTTATTAAAAAAATTTAATATTTTTTTATTTTTTAGCCATGAATAGTTATTTAAAATTGAAATTTTTTTTTTTCTAAATAAAAATAAAATTTGTTTTTTTAAATATTTAATATTTTTATTAATTATTTTTTTTTTTTTAGATTTTTTAGACAATTTAATTAAAGCTGTACCACCACCAATTACAATAATAATTTTATTATATTTATTATATAAATTTAAAAGTATAGATAACCCTACTAAATGTCCTAAATGTAAAGTATAATAAGTAGGATCAATACCATAATAAATAACATAAGATTTTTTTTTAAAAAGAAAAGAAATATTTTTAGTGTAATTATAAATTATTTTTTTTTTAAATAAATATTTAAGTTTTTTTAACATAAAAAAAAATGAAAAATATATTTAATAAAAATAAAATAATATTAGGAATAGAAACATCGTTTGATGATACTTGTTGTGCAATTATAAAAAATAATAAAATTTTATCAAATAAAATTTATACACAAAAAATACATAAAAAATATAATGGAGTAAAACCTATAAAAGCATATAATTTACATTTAATAAAAATATATAAAATAGTAAAATTAACTATAGAAGAAGCTAGAATAAAAATAAATGATTTAGATGGTATAGCTTATACAAAAGGTCCTGGTTTAGTAGGGTCTTTAATGATAGGTGAAAATTTCGCTAAATCAATGGCATTATCATTAAGAAAACCTTTACTAAGTATAAATCATATACATGGTCATATTTATTCTATTTTTATATATAAAAAAAGAAATAAATATCCAAAATTTCCATATATATGTTTAAGTATGAGTGGAGGGCATACATGTATATATAAGATTGATTTTTTTTTTAAAAATAAATTAATAGGAAAAACATTAGATGATAATTTAGGCAATTTATTTGATTATTTTGGTAAATTATTAGGGTTTAAATATCCATATGGGGTTAATAAAATAAGTAAATATTCATTAAAAGGAAAATATAAATATAAGTTTCCTATACCAAAAATTAATGGGTTTAATTTTAGTTTTAGTGGATTAAAAACATATTTAAAAAATTTTATTAAAAATAAAAAAAAAAAAAAAAAAAAAAAGATATTTGTAGATCGTTTGAAGAAACTATTTTTTTAATTTTAAAAGATAAAATAAATAAAATATTAAAAAAATATAAAATAAAAAATTTAGTAATAACAGGAGGAGTTTCTTGTAATATATTTTTAAAAAAAAAATTTAAAAGATATGAAAAAAAAAAAAAAATAAATATATATATGTTAAATGATAAAAAAATAATAAAAGATAATGCAGCTATGATAGCATTAGTAGGTTATTTAAAATATGTATATAAATTATATGGAGAAAAAGAATATAAAAAAAAATCTAAATCAAAAATAAAATTTTAATTTTTTATGTTAAATAATTTTTATATTTTTTATTAAATTTTTCAATATTACCTGTTTTTTTTTTTATTTTATGTTTTTTACCTATATAAAAAGGATGAGAATATTTAGAAATTTCAATTTTATATAATGGATAAATTTTATTTTTATATTTAATAGTTAAATTAGATTTAATAGTAGATTTAGTTAAAAAAGATTTATTATTATTAATATCTTTAAAAATAATAAAGTTATATTTAATTTTCATGTTATTTTATTTATATATATAATATATAATAATTAATTAATTAATTATTAATAAAAGATCACCATAAGTATTAAAATTATAATTATTAATTTTAGCTATTTTATAAATTTTATTTAATGTTTCAATATTACATAAATTAATTGTAGTTAAAAAATTAATAGTATTTATATCATTAAAATATGTTAATAAGGTATTAACTATTTTATATTTATATTTATAAGGAAAAAGTAAATTAATATATCCTTTAAAAACTATAAGTTTGTTATTATTATAATATATATTTTCTATAGCTCTTAATGTATTAGTACCGAAACAACATATTTTTTGTTTTTTAGTTTTAGTTTTTTTTTTATAAAATTTTTTAATAAATTTATTATTTATATATAGAGGTTCAGAATTAATTAATTGAAATTTATAAATTTTTTTTAAATTAAATTTAAAATATTTATTTAGACTTAAATGTAAAGTTATATCTAATAAATTAATAGATTTTAACAATAAATTAAGTAATATTATTTTATTTATATAAACACCAGATGTTGGTAATATTAAAGAACCAAAATATTTAGAATAAGGATTTTGATAATTATTTATATTATTTTTTTTTTTTTTTTTTTATATTATTAAATAATAAAATTTTACCTAATTTAAATAATTTTTTTTTTAATTTAATGTTATTTTTTTTAAAAATAAATTTTAATATACGTCCTCTAGAAGTAGTATTATTTATAATAATAGATTTAAGTATTATTTTTTTTTTATTTTTAAAATAAATTTTATTTCCTATTCTAATTTTTCTTGCTGGATAAACAATAGTATCCCATATATGATGAATAGGATTTAATTCTCTTAATAAATATATAATAATTTTAGAATTAGAATTATTTTTAAAACATATATATTTAGTAGGATAAGCTTTAGAATTATTACGTATAATAATATCATTTTTATTGAAATATTTATGTAGATTATTTAAAGTATCATGTTTAATTTTTTTTTTTTTAGCAAAAAAAACCATTAATTTTTTAGGTATATTAGGTGTAGGGTAAGGTATAAAATTTTTATAAGGAATATTTTTAAGATATAAATATTTAAACATTATATTTGTATATATATATATTTAATATTATATTATTAAAAGATTAAAAAAAAAAGTTAATCTTAGAAATTGGATTTTTATAATTTGAATATAAATTTTTTTGAGTTTATAGGATAACAAATAAAATTTATTTTATTAAAGAGTTTGATCCTGGCTCAGGATGAACGCTAGCGGCAAGCCTAACACATGCAAGTCGAGGGGTAATATAATATTATTTATTTAATTTATTAAATAGATAGTATTATAACGACCGGCGTACGGGTGAGTAATACTTATGTAATTTGCCTTTTGTTTAAGGATAGTTTGAGTAAAATCAAAGTAATACTTAATAAGATAATAAATCATTAGGGTTTATTATAAAAGATTTTTTTTAATATAAAATCGACAAAAGATAAGCATCTGTCTGATTAGCTAGTTGGTAAGGTAATGGCTTACCAAGGCAATGATCAGTAGGGGGCCTTAGAGGGTGTACCCCCACACTGGTATTGAGATACGGACCAGACTCCTACGGGAGGCAGCAGTGAGGGATATTGGTCAATGGAGGAAACTCTGAACCAGCTATGCCGCGTGTAGGATGACAGCCTTAGGGTTGTAAACTACTTTTGTATAAGAATAAAAAATATCGTAAGATATATATTGAAGGTATTATACGAATAAGTATCGGCAAACTCCGTGCCAGCAGCCGCGGTAATACGGAGGATACAAGCGTTATCCGGATTTATTGGGTTTAAAGGGTGCGTAGGCGGATTTATAAGTTAATAATGAAATTCTATAACTTAATTATAGGAGTGTTATTAATACTATTTATCTAGAATTTAAATGGAGTAATTGGAATGTGTGGTGTAGCGGTAAAATGCATAGATATCACATAGAACACCAAAGGCGAAGGCAGATTACTAATTTAAAATTGACGCTGAGGCACGAAAGCGTGGGGAGCAAACAGGATTAGATACCCTGG